>JBBQPD010000345.1:0-6533 GCA_038331535.1 Gemmatales bacterium
AGCGTGCGTCGTGAAAAAACGACTCGTTCATTGCAGCGGGAACCGCCCCTCCGGACAAGGCCAAAACGGTTGCTGTAGAATTAAGGAGTCGTGCAGCAGGAAATAGGTGTTGTACGAGCCGCGACCGTCAGGGAGCACGACAGAAACGCTCTCTGACGGTCGCGGCTCGTTGTGAGTTAGAACGTGGCCCCATCTCGCCGCGCTCATACAACGAGAGCAGGAGAAGAGGCCGCAAGTATCGGGTTTTCCCGGTCGTTCGTCCCTTCCGTGGCGTCCCTTCCGTCTTTGTGGTGAATCCCCCGAAATGACCGAACCGCTCGGCATCGCCTTGCTCGGCTGCGGCACCGTCGGCGGCGGCGTGGCCAAGCTGCTGCTGCAACAGTCCGATCGTCTCGCCGCCCGCGCCGGCCGGCCCCTCGTCCTCCGGCGCGTTGTCGTTCGCGACTCCGCCAGACCGCGCGCCGTCGAATTGCCGCGCGACCTCGTTACGACCGATCTGCGTCAAGTGCTGCACGACCCGTCAATTCGGGTCGTCGCGGAACTTGCCGGCGGGGTCGAGTGGGCGAAAGCCGCGGTGTTGGCGGCGCTGGCGGCCGGCAAGGACGTGGTGACAGCCAACAAGGCGCTGCTGGCCCAGCACGGTCCCGAAGTGTTCGACGCCGCACGTAAGCACGGCCGGGCCGTCGCCTTCGAGGCGGCCGTCGCCGGCGGCGTGCCGATCATCGCCGCCCTGGCGCAGAGCCTGGCTGCCAACCAGATCGTGGCCTTTCAAGGCATCCTCAACGTCACCTGCAACTTCATCCTGACCAGCATGACCGAACGCGGCCGGGCTTACTCCGAGGTACTGGCCGAAGCGCAACGCCTGGGCTACGCCGAGGCCGATCCGACTCTCGACGTGGACGGCACTGACGCCGCCCACAAGCTGGCTATTCTGGCTCAAATTGCCTTTGGCGCCGCGATACCGCTGGCCGCCATCGATCGGCGCGGTATCGACGGCATCGACGCGCTCGACATTCGCTTCGCCGGCGAGCTTGGCTACGTCATCAAGCTGCTCGCCGAAGCGTTCCTGCTCGACGGTCAACTGGCCATGCACGTATCACCGGTGCTGCTGCGCAAGCACATGCCATTGGCACTGGTGCGCGGCCCGTACAACGCGGTCCTCGTCGTCGGCGACGCGGTGGGCGATACGCTGTTCTACGGACGGGGCGCCGGTGAGATGCCGACAGCGAGTTCCGTCGTCTCCGACCTCATCGACATGGCGGTGGGGCGGGCGCAGTTGACGTTCAAGACGCTCAACTTGTGGGCGCCGGGGCAGGAGCGTGTGCCGCTGCGTCCGCCGGAGACGGTGCGGACGCGCTTCTATCTGCGGGCGCTTGTGGAAGACCGGCCTGGCGTTCTAGCCGACGTGACGCGCGTGCTGGCGCAGCATCAGATCAGTATCGCGTCGATTATTCAGCACGAATCGCCGGAGGAGCCGGGCGTGAAAGTGCAGCTGGTTATCATGTCGCACACGGCGCCGACGGGCGGTTTCCGTGCCGCCGTCGCCGACCTGGACCGATTGACGTGTGTCGGCGGGCCGTGCGTGTACTACCCGGTTGGGGATTAAACCGCCGCTTGCGGCTTAGCGGCGGTCCGCTAAGCCGCAAGCGGCGAACGCGGGATGTGCTTACGGTACCGCTTCCAGGTATTCGACCTCCGGCACGCGCCGGCGCAGCTCCTCTTCGATACTCATCATCGTGGCGTAAATCGAGCTGGGACAGTTACCGCAGGCGCCATGCAGGCGCACCTGCACGACGCCGTCGGTCACCTCGACGACCTCGATCCCGGCGCCGTCCATTTGCAGTGCGGGGGCCACTTCTTCGGCGACCACGCGCGCCACGCGTTGCTTGAGGTCGGTGCAGTTGGTGAGTTCGGACATCTTATTTCCCTCCAAACGTACGCGCGAAACGCGAAGCCCGGCACATGCTTGGCGTTTCGCGCGATACCACGTCAGAGATAACGTGCCTGTTCCACATCCCGCCGCAATTGCTCGACCAGCTCAGCCGCGGACGCAAATGGCCTCGTATCACGCAGCCGGCGGATGAAATCGACGGCGAGCGTTTGGCCATAGAGGTCGCCTTCGTAGTCGATCAGATGGACTTCGACCTTGCGAGCCTGCTCGCCAAACGTCGGATTGGGGCCAACGTTCGCGGCACCGGAATAAGCCTCATCGCCGAGAGGAACGCGCACAGCGTAGACGCCGTCGGCGGGAGCGAGCGTTTGCAGCTGGTCGAGGTTGGCCGTCGGAAAGCCGATGGTGCGGCCGCGACGGGCTCCTTCGCCGACGGTGCCGATCAGGCGGTGCGGCCGGCCGAGCAGGGCGGCGGCCTCGGCCACGTCGCCGACCGACAGGGCGGCGCGAATGCGGCTGCTTGACACCGCCGACTCCCCGACGCGAATCGGCGGCACGACGGTAAAGGCGAGGTCCGCGTCGCGGCACAGGCGGGCCATCGTCTCGACGTTGCCTTCGCGGTTACGGCCGAAGCCGAAGTTGACGCCTTCGACCACCGCGCGAACGGCGAGACGTTCCCGCAGAACGCGCTCGAAGAAGTCGGTGGGGACAAGGTCAAGTAGACTTTTCGTCGTGCGCAGGACGATTACTTCGTCTGCACCGAGTTCCTGAAGCAGGCGGACACGATCGGCCGTGGTGGTGAGCGGCGGCAATGTTTGGCCGGGGCGCAGCAATTCGAGAGGGTGGGGATCGAAGGTCAGGGCGACAGCGGGACCACGGAGGGCGCGCGCCTGGCGGCACAGTTCGGCGATCAGAGCCGCGTGGCCGCGATGAACGCCATCAAAGTTGCCGACGGCGATGGCACCGCCCCGGCACGTCTCCGGAAACGTCTCCTGCCATTCAAGCGAGTGCTGCGCCATGGTTCTTTCCGTCGCCCCGAATAGTCCACTCGCGAACCTGTGTCTTCCGATCCGTCTCCTGGTTATCATGCGGAGGCGGCCCGGTCGCGTCCAGAAACGCGGCTGGTGCCGTATCTGCTACAATCCATTGTAGGTTCGCAGGTCGGCTGGACGGTCGTCGCCCGACCCCTCACCCTGCCCTCTCCCCGACGTTGGGGAGAGGGTTGGGTGAGGGGCCGGGGGGAGGAAAGTCCGGGCTCCACAGGACGCGGTGGTGGGTAATGCCCACCGTCCGAAGTCGGCGGCAACGCCGGCGAAGGACAGGGACAGTGCAACAGAAAGATACCGCCTTCCACCCGTCTTACCGCTTGCGGCTTAGCGGGTAGAGGGTAAGGGTGAAATGGTGGGGTAAGAGCCCACCAGCAGCCTGGCGACAGGCTGGCTCGGCAAACCCCACCGGGAGCAAGGCCAAATATGGGGGCAGGGCTGGTTCCGGCCCGTGACGACCCTCGGGTAGGCTGCTCGATCCGCCGAGCAATCGGCGGGCTAGATAAATGACCGTTGCCGCGCCTCTCACCCCGCGCTCTGGCCCCTGAAGCCCGAGCGCGAAGTGAGAGGCGCGGGCACAAAACCCGGCTTATAGGCCGGCCTGCGAACTTTTTCTCTCTCTGCAGCTGCGCGAAGCTTCTCCTTCCTACTATTCCGAAAGTCGGCCTTTCGACCTGGAAAGATCGGCAACTCCGCTCAACTCCTTGGCGGTTTCGCCGCACGAGCCTGCTGCGGCATCGAATAACAATTCGATCCGGCGCGGGTTGGCGTTAGAATGAATCGGCAGAGGGTCGGGCGCCCGTACCCTACCACACTTCAATCCGCTCCAGGCCCCTTCTCCGGGCGAGGAGGTCCACCATGAGCTTGTTCCCCACCGACCGACCGGACGTTCCGCGTCGGCCCAGTATGGATCCACGCACGTACAAGACCGACGGCGTTCCACGCCCTCGGCAGCTGACGCGCTTCAAGGTCGTCCTCGTCTCTGATCCTACCAAGGACTTGATGCACGTGGTGCGCAGCGTCATGCAGTTGACGCGTTTCCCGCGTGAGGAGGCGACGTACAAAATGTGGGAGGCCCATCACGGAGGCCGCTCGGTCCTGCTCATCACCTATCTCGAACGCGCCGAACTATACGCTGAGTTGTTCGCCGGACAAGGCTTGACCGTTGTCGTCGAACGCGCGTGATCCGTACCAGTGTTTATTGACCTTCCGGTTGACTGCCTGATGCGGCTGAAGACAATCGGAAGATCAAAAGCTGATAGCTGTCAGCTAAGAGTCTGTCCCACAAGTGGGTTCTACGAGCCGCGACCGTCAGGGAGCGTTGGCAACATGCCGCAGAAAACGCTCCCTGACGGTCGCGGCTCGTAGAATGCGTCCCCTTGTGGGACAGACTCTAACAGCTATCAGCTATTTCTCGTACTCCATTGCTGCTGGGTACGAGCGGATGGTCGAATTCCAGGTGGCTGACAACCGGAAGGTCAATAGCCGCGGTTCGCAGAACCGCGGCTGAACGATTCCTGCCCCTTGCACATCTTCTCGAAGCCGCGTAGAGTGTGGGCCGTCGCACCATCCCTCACGGCACCCTACCTCGGAGTCTCGTCATGTGTCTGTGGTCCGCCGTCCGCCGCACGACTCTCGGCCTTCTCCTTCTCGCCGCGTTGCCTGTCGCGGCGGCCGACGATCTGCCGAAGATGAAATTCAACGACGTCAAGGAGATCGCGCCCGGCGTCTTCTTCCGCTACTCCGCCATCAGCGCCACCGATAAAAACGTCGCCTTCGGCGGCAGTAATAACATCTGGGTCGTCTTCGAGGATTACGTCGTCGTCATCGATGCCAACTTCCCCAAGGAAGCCGGCGACGTGATCGAGGCGATCAAGAAGACGACCGACAAGCCGATCCGCTACGTCTTCGACACGCACCATCACGGCGACCATGCCTACGGCAACGCCGTTTTCGCCAAGGCGGGTGCCAGCGTTGTCGCCCAGACCAACTGCGCCCGCCTGATGCGCGTCAACGGGCCGAAGGAGTTTGAGGAAGCCGGCAAAGGGCCGGGCGGCCGCAAGGACGTCGCCGAGAGCAAGTTGAAGGTGCCGAATGTGGTCTTCGACGACAGGTTGGTGCTGGACGACGGCACCCAGCGCGTCGAGTTTCTGTTCCTCGGCCATGCCCACACGGCCGGCGATGCCGTGGCGTATCTGCCGAAGTACAAGATGCTCTGCACCGGCGATGCCTGCGTTAACGGGGCGTACAACTTCATGGGCCATTCCGACTCCGCGTCGTGGATTCGCGCCGTGGAACGGATGCAGCAGCTCGACGTGAAGACCGTCTGCCCCGGCCACGGGCCGCTCGCAGGCAGAGACCTCCTGGAGCGGCAAAAACGCTATTTCGTCGAGCTGCGCGGCAAGGTGCGCGAGGGTATCGCCGCGAAGAAGAACCCGGAGGAGATTCACAAGTCGCTCGAACTGGCGTGGTACAAGGAGTGGACCGGCGTCGTGCCGGCGATCGATAACGTCAAGCACGTCTACGACGAGCTGACCGGCCGTGTCTCTCCGTGGGATTTGGCCGAGGATTTCGGCATTTATGAAGGAGCGACGCCGACGAAAGACACGCCCGGCTGGAAGAAGCCGAAACGCATCGTCGTGCCGTCGGGACTGATGCCGGCGCGCTTGGAGGAGTTGAAGCTGATCGCGCCGGAAGTCGAGTTCATTCCAGCGCGCACCCCGGAGGAGGCGGTGAAGCTGGCGGTTGACGCGGACGCCGTGGTCGGTTTCAATGCCACTCCCGAACTGGTGCGTGCGGGCAAGAACCTTCGCTGGATCCAGGTCGGCAGCGCAGGCGTCGAGAAAGACCTGCCGCCCGAACTGGTGAGTGGCAACGTCATCCTGACCAACACGGCGCGCATCTACGGCCCGCAGGTGGCGGACCAGGCGTTCGCCCTGCTTCTGAGCCTGACGCGGCGCCTCAAGGAAACCACGACGGACAAGCTGCCCGACCTGACCGAGCTGCACGGCAAGACGATGCTCGTCGTCGGCCTGGGCGGCGTCGGTACGCAGGTCGCGCGGCGGGCCGAGGCATTCGGTATGCGTGTCCTGGCCGTCGATCCGAAGGTCTCGGAGCGGCCGTCGTTCGTGTTCAGCCTCGACAAGCCTGACAAGTTGATGGGCCTGCTCCCGAAAGCCGACGTTGTTGTTCTCGCCTGTCCATTGACGGCGGAGACGCGCGGCGTTGTCGGCGGCAAACAGCTCGCGGCGCTGAAGCCGACAGCGCTGCTCATCAATGTCGGTCGTGGCGAACTGGTGGATACGGCCGCCCTGGAATCGGCACTGTCGAAGAAACAGATCGCGGGGGCGGGCCTGGACGTGACCGATCCGGAGCCGCTGCCGAAGGATCACCCGCTGCGGCTAATGAACAACGTCGTGGTAAGTGCTCACGTCGGCGGTCAGTCGCCGGAAGGCCGTGAGCGGCAGTGGCGTCTGTTCCGCGAGAATGTGCGCCGCTTCGTTGCCGGTGAGCCGTTGCTGTGCGTCGTGGACAAGGTGAAGGGGTATTGATGAATTATTCACGAGCCGCGACCGTCAGGGAGCGCGGGGAACGCT
>JBBQPD010000346.1:0-6518 GCA_038331535.1 Gemmatales bacterium
CGGTTCTTGCCGAAGATCATCGGCTTGCCATGTTCCAGCGGCAGCAGATTGTCGGCCCTGACCGCCTTGTCCGTTGCGTATTTGAACACGTCGTCGTTGAAGATCACGCAGTTCTGGTAGACCTCGACGAACGCCGACCCCTTGTGGGCGGCGGCGCGGCGCATGGTCTCAACCATGTGGTCGATGTGGACGTCCACGGTGCGCGCGACGAACGTCGCCTCGGCGGCGAGGGCGACCGACAGCGGCCGCAGCGGGTTGTCGAACGAACCGGTCGGCGTCGATTTCGTCTTCGTGCCCTGGCGCGTTGTCGGGGAGAACTGGCCCTTTGTCAGGCCGTAAATCTCGTTGTTGAACAGGATGATCTTCAGGTCGATGTTGCGGCGCAGGGCGTGCAGGAAGTGATTGCCGCCGATGGAGAGGCCGTCGCCGTCGCCGGTGATGACCCAGACTTGCAGGTCGGGCCGAGCCACCTTCAGACCGGTGGCAAACGCCGGGGCACGGCCATGAATCGTGTGGAAGCCGTAGGCGTTCATGTAGTAAGGGAAGCGGCTGGAGCAGCCGATACCCGAGATGAAGACGAGCTTCTCTTTCTGCACGCCGAGCGGGGCGATGGCCTTGCGCATCTGCGCGAGGATGGAGTAGTCGCCGCAGCCGGGGCACCAACGCACTTCCTGATCGCTGGTCAGTTCTTTGGGCGTCAGCACTTTCAGGCCGCCGGGCATCATGGGAGCAAGAGTGGACATGGTTTTTCCTTATTGCGTGGGCACTAATTCTTGTGTTCAGCAGAAACATTCTCGCAGACGACCAGGTTTCGGACCACCCGAGGAGGGCTGGGCATAGGTCTTACTTTCCCTCCGTAGCGGCGTCATCGAAGTCCCAGATCGGGCCACCCTCCACGTTCAAGGTAATAGACACTCCCGGCTCCGCGGTCTTCTCGGCCGCCAACTCCTCAATCTTCTCTTCCAGCTCGCTGATGAGGAACGGCCGGCCCTGTACCTTGCTGAACGACACCGCATCGACGAGGAACTTGGCTCGCAGCAGCAAGCACAGTTGGCCGCCGTTCAACTCGGGTACCAGGACGCGCTTGTAGCGTTTCAGGATTTCACCGGTATTGCGCGGCATCGGGTTGAGGTGGCGCAGGTGAATCTGGCCGACGCTCAGTCCCTTGCGCTGGCAGCGCTGCACGGCCGTCAGGATCGAGCCGTAGGTGCCGCCCCAGCCGACGACCAGCACATCGCCGCTCTCGGGGCCGTTCACTTCCAGCAGCGGGATGTCATTCGCGATGTTCGCGATCTTCTGGGCCCGCTCGTTGACCATCTTCTGATGGTTCTCCGGCTCGTAGTTGATGTTGCCGGTCTCCGGCTGCTTCTCGATGCCGCCGATGCGATGTTCGAGGCCGGGCGTTCCGGGCACCGCCCACGGACGAGAGCCACGCTCGTCGCGCTTGTAGGGCAGGTAAACGCTATCGCCGTTGTGGCCGGAGTTCGGCCCGTTCGGGTGCTGCACCTTGAGCGACGGCAGACTGGCCTCATCGGGGATGATCCAGGGTTCGGCGCCGTTGGCGAGGTAGCCGTCGGACAGCAGGAACACCGGCGTCATGAAGCGCGTGGCGATGCGCACCGCTTCCAGGGTGATCGCGAAGCAGTCGCCGGGAGAGCAGGGCGCGACAATGGCGGCCGGGCATTCGCCGTTGCGGCCAAACATCGCTTGCAGGAGGTCGGCCTGTTCCGTCTTGGTTGGCAAGCCGGTGCTCGGGCCGCCGCGCTGCACGTCGATAATGACGACGGGCAATTCGGTCATCACGGCCAGGCCGATGCCTTCCGATTTGAGGCAGATGCCGGGGCCGCTCGTTGCCGTGAAGCCCAGTACACCGCCGAACGCGGCGCCGATCGCCATGCCCATCGCGGCGATCTCGTCCTCCGCCTGAATGCAGCGGATGCGATAGTTCTTCAGCTCGACGAGGCTGTGCAGGATGTCGGTCGCCGGTGTGATCGGGTAGCCGGCGAAGACCACGTCCTTGTCCGCGAGATGGGCGGCGGCGGCGATGCCGTAGGCGATGGCCTGATTGCCGGAGATTTTGCGGTACGTGCCGGGAGGCAGCGTCGCCTTCGACACGCGGTAGTGGACCGGCAGCATCTCGCAGGTTTCGCCGTAGTTGTACCCGGCCTTGAGGGCGGCGATGTTGGCGTCGCGCACAGCGGCCTTCTTGCCGAACTTGTCGTTGATCCACTTCACCGTCGGCTCCAGCGAGCGCTCGTAGAGCCAGTAGACGATGCCCAGGGCGAAGAAGTTTTTGCAGCGGTCCGAGTCCTTCGTCCCCATCTTCTGCCCCGCGACGGCGTCGCGGTTGAGCTTGGTGATGCCGACGGAGATGAGTCGATAGCCCTTGAGCGAGCCGTCGTCGAGCGGGTTGACGGCGTAGCCGGCCTTGTGCAGATCGCCGGCGCCGAAGGCGTCCTTGTTGACGATGAGGATGCCGCCGGGTTCCAGCTCCTTGAGGCTCTTCTTGAGGGCGGCGGGGTTCATGGCGACGAGAGCGTTGAGCTTGTCGCCGGGGGTGAAGATTTCGTCGGAGCTGAACTGGACCTGAAAGCCGGAGACGCCGGCAAGCGAACCGGCGGGGGCGCGGATTTCGGCGGGGAAGTCGGGGAGGGTGCTGATGTCATTGCCGAGACTGGCGGAGGTGCTGGCGAACTCGGTCCCGACCAATTGCATGCCGTCGCCGGAGTCGCCGCTAAACCCGATGGTCGCGTGATTCAACTCGACGACGGCCTTATCGCTGACAGACTGCATAAAAAATGATCCTTTCACGCGGAGAGCGGGTGCCGACCGTTTCAGCCAGGGGGAAGACCTGCGTATCTCGGCACACCGGAGGGAGTGGGCGGATGCGAGGAAAACCGGAGGGTCGGTCTAACCGCGAGGCTCCTGTCATCGTAACCGTTTGTCAGCGCCGCGGCAAAGCCTCTGTGACAAGAAAATCCGGAATAGCGAGAAAAGTCCACTGCGAGTGAAGCGGTCGAGAGGGAATTGCGGAGTTGGAGAGCGGTAGGGACTGTGACGGTCGAGAGGGTACGGCGCCGTTTTAAGTTCTGCTCGACCCGACACCTCTCACGAGAGCTTTCTACGAGCCGCGACCGTCAGGGAGCGCTGGCAGCACGCTACAAGAAACGCTCCCTGACGGTCGCGGCTCGTGGAATACCCCAATGTCGGGACAGCCTCTTACGGGTTATGTGTCCGCAGCAGCAGTCGTTCCTTGCGGCGCGGAGGTGACGCACCACGCGGCGTGGTTGTCCGGTCCGAGCCACCGCGGTAAGGCATGCGCGGGCTAGTCGAGCGTGCGATACCAGTCGGCCAACTCCAGACTGTCTGGTGAGCACGCGGCGCAAGCAAGTGTGGCGCGACAGAGTACTTGCTTACGCGCGTACTCACTCGAAGCGCGACTCCTCAAACTAGGATTGCCGGCGTAGAAAAAAGCGCGGAACCGGCTGATTCGTGAAAGGCGCTTCTCTCCGCGCGAAACGCAAACAAAGCGTCTCAGCGCCAGCTCGGCAGCCACGCCAATCCGAAGTGCGTCACGCGGATGTCCGCCTTCTTCGCCTTCACCTGGATCGGCGTCGCCTCGGCGCCGACGCGTTTCCATTTCTCGGTGATCTCCGCCCGCTTCCCCAAGTAGTCGGCCGTCAGCTTCCGTACCTTTTCCTGCCGACGTGCCTCAGTCTTGTCGTCGAGACTCGGTCCCGAGGAACCGCCGAAGATCCGGCTCAGCAAGCCGCCGCCCTTCTTCTTCGGCTCGTCTTCCGGCAGCGCCGCATCCAGTGCCTCGAACTTCGGGCCGAACTTGAGCTTCTCCATCTCCAGCGCCTGCTGCTTCTCCTCGTCCGCAGCGACGCGGCAGCGCTCCTGGAATGCCGCCGCCGTCTCGCCCGGCTCGCTCACCAGCTTCAGCGTCCGGTTTTCGAAGAGGGAAAGTTTCATCGTTCCGGCGAGGTGATCGAGAAACGCCTTCTCCAGCACCTTGAGCTTTTTGCCGGTGTCGAGCGACGCTGGCACGCTATCCCAACTGGCGCCGGCGGGGGCTTTCTGGTCCAGGGCGTCATCGATCGTCGTCGCCGTGTCCCAGGCTGCGGGATGACCGCTGCCCGTCGGCTTGGCGAGGAGGCGAACATGCTCGACGTGCTCGCGGCCCGTCCGCCGGTCCACGAGGTACGACACCTCCGCGAAGCCGAGCAGCGCCGGGCGATAGACGAGTGTACTCTTTGCTTTTCGCGCCTTGTCAGCGACTTGCGGCAAGTAAAACTGCATCACATCCGGCGGCAGCACCGGCGGCATGTTGCGCAGCGTCGCGTCGGAGTTTTCCGGCTCCGCGCTGGCCTTCATGGCCGGCGCGATCGTGGCCGTCGGCGCGACGGGTTTGCCGAGACTCTCTTTGAACTCACGATCCTCGATGCTTGGCCGCGTCAACGGGTTCTTGCCGCACTTCGGACAGACGTCGCCGACTCCTCCCGCCAGCTCCGACTGGCACCAGGTGCAGAGCGGGATGGCCTGCGGCGGCGCTCCGTCCTTCTTCTTCACCGGGTCCATCAGCTTCGCCACCTGGCTGCGCGTCATTGGGCCGCGCAGGAACGTCAGCGCCCAGCGACTCTGAAAGAGGATCGGCTTCGGTCGATGGATATCGTGCAGCAGGAAGACGCGGCTGCCCAGCGACGAGATGACCGTTTCCAGGTACGAGCGGTCCGTCAAGGTGCCGGTCTCCGCCGCGACTGTCTCCAGGCCCTCCAGCAGCCGCGCCTTGTCGCGCTCGGTTTGGAGCTTGCCGACAAACCACGTCCCGGCGTTCGACAGCGCCTTGTAGTCGAGATCGACCGGGTTTTGTGTCGCCAGCAGCACGCCGACGCCGAAGGCCCGCGCCTGCTTGAGCAGCGTCAGCAGCGGCTGCTTGCTGGGCGGATTCGCGGGGTGGGGCGGCAGGTAGCCGAACACTTCGTCAAAGTAGAGCAGCGCCCGCAGGTTGCTCGTGCCCGACTGCTGCCGTGTCCAGCTCAGCACTTCTTCCAATAGCAGCGTGGTGAAGAACATCCTCTGTTGATCGTCGAGGTGGGCGATGTAGAAGATCAACTGTTGCGGTTTGCCCTCGCGGTAGAGCATGTTCGCCAGGTCGAGCGGTTCGCCGATCGTCCAGTTCGTGAAGCTCGGCGCGGCCAGGACGTTGTTGAGCGTCGATGCGAATTTGACGCGCTCCTTGGCGGGAAAGAACGTCTCCAGGTTGTAGGCGCCGACTTCACGAATCGGCGGCGTCTGGATCATGTGGATCAGCCCCGCCAGGTTGAGGTCGATTTTGTTCGTCCAGGCGTGAAACAACAATTGTGCGATGAGGATGTGTTCGCGCGATTGCACCGGGTCGCCGGTGATGCCGGTCAGGCCGAGCAGGGCCGTCGCCGTGGCATCGATCTTGTGCGTCATCTCCTCGCGCGACAGCTTCGTTTTCGGCGCGGCGAACGAGCCGAGAATGGACAGCGGCAGTCCCGCCTCGCTGCCGGGCGTGTAGATGCGCCAGTCGGCCGCCTGCATGAGCCGGCGAATGCGGTCCGGCGACTGACCCGTGTCGGCCAGCCCCTTGCGCCAGAGGCCGGACAATTCCTTCGCATAGCCGTCCGGCGTCAATCCTTTCTGAACGGCGTCCTCCTCATTGAGCCATTCGCGAAACTTCGCCGGATCGAGGTCGGGAAATTGCAGCAGCAGGTTCGTCAGATCGCCCTTGGGGTCGATGATGATGGTCGGAATGCCGTCGATGGCGGCCTCTTCGAGGAGGCTGATGCACAGGCCGGTCTTGCCGGATCCGGTCATGCCGACGACGACGCCGTGCGTGGTGAGGTCGCGGGCGTCGTACATGACGTGGCTGTCAGGCAGCACGGTTTTCTTGGCGAGGTCGTATTCGCGTCCGAGATAGAAACAAGCGGGTTTCTCGATGTCGAAGGCGGCGGTTTCGGGCGCGGTCGGCGTCTCGGCCACGGCATGCTCTCCTGAGACGGGGTCGGATTGTTTCGACTAATTATGAGCGTACCGAAGGTGGATTGCAAACGGAGGCAAGGAGAAAGACGCGGCAAGGTTGGCGGAGAAGTAGCGGCTGGTGCCGAGGGGAGAGTCATGCAGGGGACACGAGCTGCGCTGAAGGGCGCCGGGGTTGCTCTTGGCCATAAAAACGTGGTTTCAAAACCTAACCCCCCGACCCCCTTCCCTACGAGGGAAGGGGGAGCAAGCCGGCTTTGGGCCCCCTCCCTTTGTAGGGGAGGGGGTTTGGGGTGAGGTTTTGAATCCGCGTCCAAGCCGAGGAGTTGCAGGACTGCGCCCCGTAGTGAGCGCGGCGCGGACAGCGTCCAGAAATAACTTCTCGTGTACGCACTTAACGCGGCCAAGCCGCAACGAGTTAGCAACCACACAAAACCAGTCTGGCTGAAAGCTGTTAGCTGATAGCTATTAGCTGTCAGCCAGAACTCGGCCGAACTTCTCCGCATCTTGCG
>JBBQPD010000347.1:0-6504 GCA_038331535.1 Gemmatales bacterium
ACCCCGAACGGCCCCGATGGCAAAGGAGCCGGGACGCCGGTGCCGGTCGGTTTCGACAAGGGCACAGGGAAGAAGCTGTGAGGTCGGCGCGGCGAACCGGGTGCGTCAGCCGGCTGGGCATCTACACCCCATCCGGCCCGAGCCGCCGGTTCGCCAGTAGGGGAGTTTGCCGATGGACAATCGACGGGTGCTTGCCATGGTCAAAATCCCACGTTCGTCGGACCGGGGCGCGCCGCGGTTCACGCTGACTCGGGAGCGCAAGCTGCGGGCGTGGCTAGGTCCGGTCGCGGCGCATCAAGGCGCCCTGCGGCGACGCGTGTGTCGGCGCCTGGTCGCCGAGATTGCCGCCATCGACAAGCTCGTGAACGAGCAGCTCAACGCCATTCTGCATCACCCCGCACTCCAGCGATTGGAAGCGGCGTGGCGCGGCCTGCACTTCCTCGTCCACCAGACGCCGCTGGGCGAGAACGTCAAGGTCCGCGTCCTCAGTACCGCGTGGAAGGAGTTGGCCCGCGATCTCGACCGTGCTCTGGAGTTCGATCAGAGCCAGCTGTTCAAGAAGGTTTACAGCGAAGAATTCGGGATGCCTGGCGGAGAGCCGTTCGGCGTCCTCATCGGCGACTACGAGATTGGCAACAGCGACGAAGCCCTGAGAACGCTCGGCAAGATCGCGTCGGTGGCGGCGGCGGCATTCTGTCCGTTCGTCGCGGCGGCGCTGCCGGCGCTGCTTGACCTGGAGAGCTTCGCCGAGCTGGAGTTGCCGCTCAACCTGGCCCGCACATTCGAGCAGACGAGCTATGTGAAGTGGCGGGCGTTGCGCGACTCGGTGGACAGCCGCTTCCTGGGCCTGACCCTACCGCGCATCTTGATGCGCCTGCCGTACCGCGACGACAACCAGCGCGTGGACGGCTTTCGCTTCCACGAGAACCAGGGCTCCCTCGACCGCGGCGAGTTGTTGTGGGGCAATGCCGCCTTCGCCTTCGCGGCCGTGCTGGTGCGCGAGTTCATCGCCTCGGGCTGGCTGGCCGACATTCGCGGCTTTCGGCGCGGCGTGATCGGCGGCGGATTGGTCGGCGGACTGCCCGTCCCGACTTTTTCCACCGCTCCGCGCGGCGTCGCGCCGCTGTGCTCGACGGACGTGCTCGTGACCGACGCGCAAGACCGCGAGCTGGGCGAGCTGGGCTTCATTCCGCTCTGCCATCGGCCGGGGACCGAGGTGGCCGTGTTCCACGGCAACCAGTCGGTGCAGCGGCCCCAGCGCTTCGACGGCGAGGCCGCGAACGTCAACGCCCGGCTCTCGACGATGCTGCAATACATGCTGTGCGTGGCCCGGTTCGCGCATTACGTCAAGGTGCTGGGCCGCGACAAGCTCGGCTCGTTCACCGGGCCGGACGACTGCGGCCGCTTCCTGACGGCCTGGCTCCAGAACTACGTCAGCGGCAACGACGACGCCGGCGCGGAGCTGAAAGCGCGCTACCCGCTGCGCGAGGCGCGCGTCGAGGTCAAGCCACGGCCCGACAATCCCGGCGTGTATATGTGCGTGATCCACCTGCGTCCGCACTTCCAGCTCGATCAGATTGTGACCGCGGTGAAGCTGGTCACCGAGGTGGCGTCGCCCAGCCAGGGGGCGCGCTAGAGTCTGTCCCATGAGAGGGTTCTACGAGCCGCGACCGTGAGGGAGCGTTGCCGCGACGCTGCCAAGAACGCTCCCTGACGGTCGCGGCTCGTAGAAAACAACGACTTCCGGGACCGTCTTTGTCCGAATTGTGTCGAGAACCAAACGATCGCAACCACAAAAAGGAGATGTCATGTCCGTCTTCACCATCTACTGTCACGGCACCGGTGGTCACCGCCACAAGGAAGACAAGGAGATCATCGCCAACTTCGGCCGTAGTGCGCAGCAATGCGGGACCGAGTACAAGGACTTTCTGATCCTCGACGGCGTCGGCGGTAATGCCAGCAAGAAAAAGCACCCCGGCTTCGCGATGGCCGGCACTTTCAACTGGGCGGATAAACAGAGGCGCCCCAAGGGCAGTACTCATCAGGAGCTGGGCGGCAACAGCGACCGCAGCGGCCGCGGCGGTGGCTCCGTGGTCAACAAAATGACAGGCCATGGCCTGGAGGACAATGCCCGCCATGCCGCGGTCGTCATCGCCAACTTGAAGCCGATGCCCGATACCGTCAACCTGATCGGTTGGAGTCGCGGCGCCGTCACGGCTCTGCGGATCGCCAACCTCCTTAACAACCCCGACCACGATACGATTGGCGGCTTGTTCCCCCAAATCAAGGTGAACATTTTCGCCGTCGATCCCGTGGCCGGGAATAAGGACGGTCTCGGTGATCGGGGGAGATACTACAGCATGATTCCCCGCTCGGTCAAAAATTACGTCGGCATCCTGGCGACCGGCGAGAATCGGAAGACCTTCCTCCCGCAGGATCTTTCGCGCATCCAAATCCAGTCGCCGATGGATTCCAACGTCATCTTCCTGCCGTTTCCTGGAAAGCACTCGACCGTCGCCCAAAACTGCGACAAGCTCGCGGAGGACGTGTCGAACATCGTCTGGAGCCTGGCCGATCATTTCCTGAAGAAGTTCGGGTCGAAGCCGGGCACTGACTCACCGCTGAAGACGCTGGAGTTCATGCTCGAAGCTTACTCGGTACTCGTGCGGAAGAAAAATGAGTTGTCGAAAATCGTGCAAAAGGGCGTGTTTCAACGGGCGATCGGAAAAGGCTTCGCCGAACGCCCGCTCAAGAACCAACTCGACGATTACACCATGCACACGAATTACTTCGTCAACGAGCATCATCGGCAACTGTTCAGGCGCTGCGCTCCGCTGTTGTACCTCTGGTTGTTCACGAGGCAGTTCGTCGCAGGCAACGACTTCCCGCGCACGGTGCAGTCGGATCATCCGGTGTTCAGGGAACTCCATCGACTCGGGGGACAACGGGATTTCATCCTGAGCCTCCAAGACCTGGAGGTGGTTAACCAGCACAACGTGGCCTACAACCTCCCGCCGGCCGGAAAATTCTTCAAGGCGGAGGCGCGGACCAATCTTCACTCAACGCAGCAGCACGCGAACCTCTGGGAGATGGGTCTCCTTTGGTAACAGGTACTCGAAGGAGTGATCCTCATGGCCGAACCGGGAAAGAACGAACTGCTGGTGCCGTCGGTCCTCGATCGTCTGCTCGACGACGAGCCGGAGGTGACGCGCGAACCGCCGCGTGGACGGCATCAGGCGCTGCGCGACCTGAAGCAGTCGGTGCGCCGCGATCTGGAGAACCTTCTCAACACGCGGCACAGCTTCCTAGTTTGGCCGGCGGCACTGGCGGAGTTGAACCAGTCGCTGCTCAACTACGGCCTTGCCGACGTGGCCGGGACCGGCCTCGGCGCTGCGAAGGAACGCGAGGATTTTTGCCGCTCGTTGCAAAACCTGTTGCGCCGCTGCGAGCCGCGCTTCAAGAGCGTGATGGTCAAGCTGCTCACCAACGCCTCGCCGCTGGACCGCACGTTGCGCTTTCGGATCGACGCCTTGTTGCGCGTCGATCCGGCCCCGGAGCCGATCGTGTTCGATTCGATGCTGGAGCCTGCCAGCGCCACCTTCGTCGTCAAGGGAGTCGGCTGATGAGCGAGGCCTTACTGCCGTATTACAACCGCGAGCTGTCGTTCCTCCGCCGCCAGGGAGCGCGGTTCGCGGAGGCGCATCCCAAGATCGCGGGCCGCCTCCGCCTGGGCGCCGACTCCAGCGAAGACCCGCACGTCGAACGGATGCTGGAGGCGTTCGCGTTCCTGACGGCGCGCATCCGCCACAAGATCGACGACGATTTCCCCGAGTTGACCGAATCGCTATTGGGTGTGCTGTACCCGCACTACGCCGCACCGCTGCCGTCGATGACAGTCGTGCAGCTTGAACTTGGCGCCGATCAAACCGAATTGACGAAGGGTTACGAGGTCGCGCGTCACAGCCCGCTGGAGACGGAGCCGATCCAGGGCGAGCCGTGCCGCTTTCGCACCTGCTACCCCGTGACGCTCTGGCCGATCGCTGTCGAGTCCGCCGTGCTGGCGCGCCCGCCATTCCAGGCGCCGCGCACGGAATGGTCCGGCGAGGCGGCGTCGGTGCTGCGGGTGCGTCTCACCTGTCTCGGCGCGTCGATGACGTTTGCCAAGCTCGGCCTGTCGTCGCTACGGTTCTTCCTCAAGGGCCAGCCGCAGCACGCCGAGACGCTGTACGAACTGCTGTTCAACAACGTCCGCGGCATCGCGCTCGCCAACGGGCCGGACGATGCGAACGCGGTGATACTGGACAACGATTGTCTCCAACCGGTCGGCTTCGGCAGCGACGAGAGCGTGCTGCCGTATTCGGCGCGCTCGCTGCCGGGCTATCGGCTGTTGACGGAGTATTTCGCATATCGACAGAAATTTCTGTTCTGCGACCTGGCCGGTCTCGGTCCGCGCGTGTTGAAGAACATAGGCCGTAGCCTCGAAATCTATCTGTTCCTGGACCGCGCCGTGCCGGACCTGGAGCAAAATCTGTCCGCCGACACCTTCCGTCTCGGCTGCACGCCAATCGTCAACCTCTATCGCCAGCGCGCCGAGCCGATCGCGCTGACCCACGGCGAACACGAGTACCGCGTGGTCCCCGACGCCCGCCACCCGCTGGCGCACGAGGTCTACTCCATCGACCGCGCCAGTGCGTGCGGGCCGAACGATGAAGAGGCGGAGTATCGCCCATTCTTCTCGCTTCAGCACGCGGCCGGCGACCAGGCCGCCCCGGTCTACTGGCATGCGTCGCGCCGAGCCGCCGAGGAAGGGCCGGCGACACTCGACAGCGGCACCGAGATGCATCTGTCGCTCGTCGATCTCAGCCAGTCTCCGGCCGCGACGGCGGGCTGGACCGTGGACGTGGAAACGACGTGCCTCAGCCGTGACTTGCCGCAGCGTCTGCCCTATGGCGGCGACCAGCCGCGCCTGCACCTGACCTCCGGCGGCGGGCCGGTGGCGCGCGTCTCTTGCCTGACGCCGCCGTCGCGGACGCTGCGGCCGTATCTTCGCCAGGGGGCACTCTGGAAACTGGTCTCGCACCTGTCGCTGGGCCACCAATCGCTGGTCGATCACGACGACAAGGCCACGGCGCTGCGTGAGATCCTCAAGCTCTACGATTTCGCGGACTCCGCCGAAGTGCGCAAGATGATCGACGGCATCGAGGGCGTTCGCAGCCGGCACGTCGTCAGCCGGGTGCGCGGCCGGCACCACGGCGGCTTCTGCCAGGGCGTCGAGATCAACGTCACGTTCGATGAGGCCAAGTTCGCCGGCACGGGGCTATTCCTGTTCGCGTCGGTGCTGGAGAGGTTCTTCGCGCTATACTGCTCCGTCAACTCGTTCACCAAACTCATCGCCACGGTCAAGGGTCGGGAAGGAGAGTTGCGCCGATGGTCACCGCGCGCCGGCGAGAAGCCGCTGATCTGAAAGAGCGCCTGCACGAGGAGCCGCAGCGGTTCGATTTCTTCCAGGCGGTGCGCCTGCTGGAGCGCTTCGCGCGCGAGGAGTCCGCGGACGCACGGCAACCCGTCGGCGCCGACGGCCCGCCGGAACAAGAGTGCGTCCGCTTCCGCGCGCAGCCGTCGCTGAGCCATCCCGCAGCGGCGGTGGGGCGACTGTCCCTCGCTCACACAACCAAGAAACAGGATGAAACCAAATCGATCCCGGAAATGATCGTGTCGTTTATGGGTCTGACCGGCCCAAACGGCGTGCTGCCGCCGCACTACACGGCACTGCTGATGCGCCGACTGCGCGTGAAGGACTCGTCGCTGCGCGATTTCCTCGACCTGTTCAACCATCGGCTCGTGTCGCTGTTCTATCGCGCCTGGGAGAAGTATCGGCTGCCGATCGCTTACGAACGCGCGCCGCAGTCCGAGCCGGAGAAGATCGGTCAGGCGTTACGCTGCCTGGTCGGCCGCGGCACCGCGGGGCTGAGTGGTCGCGAGGACATCCCGGAAGAAGCGTTCCTCTACTACAGCGGCCATTTCGCGCATCATCCCCGTTCTGCCACGGCGCTGGAGCAAATCGTCGCGGATTACTTCGGGCTGCCGATCCACGTGCTGCAATTCCAGGGGCAACGGCTGCGGATCGACGAGGATGATCGCACACGGCTGCCCTCGCGGAAACAGCCGCGCGGCCTGAACTGTCGCATCGGCGTCGATACGGTGCTAGGCGATCACGTCTGGGACTCGCAGGACAAGTTTCGGTTGCGTGTCGGTCCACTGACGTACCGTGAATTTCGGCGGTTTTTCCCCCTCGGCGGCGATCAACTGCGCCCTCTGTCACAGATCACTCGTTCTTATGTAGGAGGGGAATTCACGTTCGACCTCCAACTGGTATTGAAGACCGGCGAAGTGCCGCGGATGCGGCTAGGCGGTAAGCGCGACGATGCGGCGCACCTCGGCTGGAACACCTGGGTCGCAGCGCGGCCCGTTGTTCGCGAGGCCGACGACGTGGTGTTTCGAGCG
>JBBQPD010000348.1:0-6489 GCA_038331535.1 Gemmatales bacterium
TCGACAGGCAGGTCGCCACACCCGCTGCGTCACAGGGCGTTTGAACCCAGCAAGGACGGAAGGAGTCGAACCCTCTGCGCCTGTTTTGGAGGCAGGCTGCTCACCCAGGAGCACGTCCCTATTGAAGAGCTGTCCCGGCAGGATTCGAACCTGCACCCGTCTGGTTAACAGCCAGCCGCACAACCGTTGTGCTACGGGACAATAGAAGTCAGTGCGCCCAGCGGGACTCGAACCCACACTTCCAGACTTGGCAGGCTGGCTTGCTGGCCGTTAAACAACATGGACGCGCACGGTATCGCAGAGACGCCGGCAGGAGTCGAACCTGCTTGAGGTCGGGTTGCAGCCGACCGCCTGACCGTCCGGCCCCAGCGTCATTTGGGAAATGCAGAAGTCAGAATGCAGAAGTCAAAATGAAATCAAGACGGACGGTTGCATTCTGACTTCTGCATTCTGACTTCTGCATTTCTTGCCAAGAGCCAGCGGTGGGACTCGAACCCACTTTCTCCGCCTTACGAGAGCGGTGCCCGGCCCGTCGAGCATCGCCGGCCAATTTGCAGTATCCCCGTGAGGAGTCGAACCTCACCTTCGACCTTCGCAGGGTCGCGTGCCACCGGCACACTTCGAGGATGTCTTTCAGTACCCCAGCCAGGAGTCGAACCTGGGCCTGCTCCTTCGGAGGGAGCCATGATGTCCGTTTCACCACCAGGGTGACAATTCCGCAAGCGCTCCAGTGGCCCCGGTGGGACTTGAACCCACAGCCCCCTGTTTAAGAGACAGGTGCTCCGCCGGTTGAGCTACAAGGCCAAGAGTGTGTCGGGCAGGAGTTGAACCTGCACAGCGATGCGGGTGGGTTACAGCCACTTGGGCTCGCCGATGCCCAGCCGACACAATGCACAGTAGCGCGGGTGGGAGTCGAACCCACAGACGCCAGTTTCTGAGACTGGCCGCTTTGCCGGTTTGCGTACCACGCCAATCAGTACGACGTGCGGGAGTTGAACCCGCCTGGCCTGCTCGAGAGACAGGAGACCTCACCCGAAGTCAAACGTCGCATAACGTCGGAAATTTTCCGTTTGCCGCTTGCGGCTTAGCGGTCAGGCGCCGCAAAGCCGCAAGCCGCAAACGCAGAGTGCCCGGCGGGAGTCGAACCCGCCTGTCCGGTTTGGAAGACCGACGCCTGGGCCGCTCGGCCACGGGCACATATTCAGCGGAAGGAGAGGGAGTCGAACCCTCAAGGGTTATCAGCCTCGTCCCGTTTCGAGCGGGGTGCCATCGCCTATTGGCTTGCCCTTCCGTTTCATCGTCTCTCGCACTCCCTTCTACTGGTCGTGTGTGCGAGTGTGACAGACATTTTTTCGAGTCGGGACGGCTGGATTTGAACCAGCGTTCTCGTGCGTCCGAGGCACGCGACCACTCCAGGCTGGTCCACGTCCCGAGTTCGGCGATCCGATCCGACAACGAAAAAGGCCAGGTGTCGCGTGACACCTGGCCTGAGCGCGCTTCGCTTCAGGAGTCGGTGTCACAACCGCAGCGGACGAACGCTCAGGGCTGAGGCCGTATTATTGGCCCGCGCCGCCGTAGGCGTCCAAATACCACAATCGATCGCGTAACGGAGTGCCATGTTCATCTCTGCCGAGCAGTCTCTGAGTGGCCGAGGATGGTTTCCGTTCCTCGGTGTTTCTCTCGCTTACGTTGATAAGACGCGACGAAGCGGCGAGAGGTTCACGAATCCGGAGAAAATATTTTTCGGCGGCGCCGAAATGTCGTGCAGATCACGGCTCTCAATCCAAGTGCCATTGATGAGAGTATGTTGAGGGATAAAGAGCGTTCGGAAAAAATGCACGGGGTTGCGGGACGGTGGGCCGATCCTGCCTCCGCGCAGGAGTCGGAGGAATTGGCTGAGAGCTATCAGCTACCAGCTATTAGCTGTCAGCCAAAATAGCGTCTGCCGAGTCGGCGCACCGGCGCCGGTACGTGCCACCAGGCGGTTGACCCTCATCTCATTCTTTCCGAACGCTCGGCTCGGCTCGCTGGACCTACTGTTGGCTTCGCGTCCTACCGATGTTTCCAGTTGTGGCGCGTGACGGTGTGCAGCCAGACGGGGTCGAGGTAGGTAAAGTCGCCGGCGCTTCCGTCCCAGGTCAGCACGCCGACAGAGCCCTCCTCCGCGCGGGAGCAAAGTTCCAGGTGGCTGAGGTGGTAAACCTGCGTGGCGCCGAAGTCTCCCTCAACCCGGCGGCCGGTGGGATGGTAGTGGCCGAAAAAGGCGAACGCCGGCCGGGCGCGGTGAATGACCGCCCCGATCTCCTCGCTGCCGCTGTCGGGGAGAATGGCGTCGCGCGGCGAATCGTGCGCCAGCAGCACGTCAAAGCTGGCACAGCTCAGCGCCTTTGTGCCGCGCTGGCTGATGCGGGCGCGCGGCGGAATCCTCCGATTGGCGCGCGGAGCGCAATCGTCGATGCCCCACAGCGCACCGACGCGCAGCCCGCCCGGCAGCTCAGCGACATGGCCGTCGCGGACGCAGCGCAGCTTGCCGTAGGCATCGACCACAAAGTTGTTCGACGCGCGGCCGGCGCCGCGCTCCAACTCTTTCAACAGGTCGTAATCCTCGTGATTGCCGGCGGTGAACCACAGCGCCGCGGGGCAAAGCTCGTCGGCGAAGACGGCGTCGGCCTCCTCGCTGGGCTGGGCGACGAGGCGCATGCCGCCTTCGAGCGCATCCTTGTTCGCGTGGCGTTTCGCGACCTGGTCGAAGCGGCTGTCGCCGAGATCGCCGACCTGCAACAGGCCGGCGAGGGCGACGCCGTGTTCGCGCGACCACGCTTGCGCCAACTTGAACGCAGGCAGGATGCGGCCGTGCAGGTCGCCGAAGACGAGATACGTTGCAGGGCTCATGGCAGGACTCCTTGCGGGTGTCATAGAACCCCAGGAGTCGGGAGACGACAGGTAGGTTCGGAGCGCTCCTCCGTTTCGTCTCAGCCGGCCTGCCTCCACGGCTCGGCTTCGAGGCGCGTTGAAAAGAGCGACTCAGGCCGTAGAATAGCATCAGCACGGGCGGCCATCTCCCGGATCGCCGGTGGCTTCGTCTTTTCGGTTGGTCCCCGTTTTCGCTGTTCTCACATCGAAGAAGCGATGGGGAAATCCATCCGAAGGGATAGGCTGAATGACTGCCACGATCGCGCCGGAGTTAGAAACCAAATTCACCGAGCTGGGACTGAACCCGCTCCTCGTCGAGACGCTTACCGCACTTGGCTACCAGGAACCTACGCCCATCCAGCGGCAGGCTATTCCGCCGCTGCTGGAAGGCCGTGACTTCGTAGGTCAGGCGGCTACCGGAACCGGCAAGACGGCGGCCTTCGCCCTTCCTCTTCTCCATCGGCTTGCGGAACTGGGCACCGGCCGTGCGCGGCCGTCGGCCCTGGTGTTGGTCCCCACGCGCGAGCTAGCCATGCAAGTGGCCGAGGCGGTTCAGCGCTACGGGCGCATCCTGAAAGCGAGCGTCATGTCCGTCTGCGGTGGGCAGGCGTTCGCGCCGCAACTCCGGCAGCTGAAGCAGGGTGTTGACATCGTGGTCGCCACGCCAGGCCGCGCCCATGACCTGCTCCGCCGCGGCACGCTGCGGCTGAACGGCGTGTCCGCCGTCGTCCTGGACGAAGCCGATGAAATGCTCGACCTGGGCTTTGCCGAAGACCTGGAGGCTCTCCTCAGCCAGACGCCCAAAGACCGCCAGACGATGCTCTTCTCGGCGACGCTCTCGGAACGCGTCGTCGCCATCGCCCGCCGCCATCTGACCAACCCCCTGGAGATCAGGGCGGTACGAGAGCGTGTGGAGGCAGGCTCCGCGCCGCGGGTGCGACAGACGGCATATGTCGTCGATCATGCCCACAAGGCGGCGGCGCTGGGCCGCGTGCTCGACCTGGAAGTTCCGGCCGCGGCGCTCGTCTTCTGCCGCACGCGCACGGAGGTGGACGAATTGACCGCCACGCTTGGCGCCCGCGGCTACCGGCCCGAGGCGCTGCACGGCGGCATGTCGCAGGAGCATCGCGACCGGGTCATGCGCCTGTTCCGTGCCGGCAGCGCCGGCTTGCTCATCGCCACGGACGTGGCCGCGCGCGGACTGGACATTGACCATCTCTCGCATGTGGTGAATTACCACCTTCCCGGCGAGGTGGAGTCGTACGTCCACCGCATCGGGCGCGTTGGGCGCGCTGGCCGCGAGGGCGTCGTCGTCAACCTGGCCGAGCCGCGCGAACTTCGGCTCCTCCGGAACATCGAGCGGACCACTGGCCAGAAAATCGACGTGTTGCCGCTGCCGACTGTGGCCGACCTGCGCGTTCGCCGTCTTGAGCTCACGCGCGACTCCCTCCGGTCCACAATCCTGGCGGGCGATCTGGACCAGTTCCGCGAAGTGGTTCAGGCGCTGGCCGGCGAGTTCGACATCCAGGATATTGCCCTGGCGGCGGTGAAACTGGCCCACCAGGCTGGGAGCGGGGCGCGGAACGATTCTGCGGAGATTCCTTCGCCGCGATCGTCCGGACGGTCCGAATGGCCTGAGCAGGAGCGCGAAAAGCCCTACCGGCGCGACGCCAGGGGGCGCGAGCCCGCGATGGGGATGGGGCGAATTTTCATCGGTGTCGGGAGGGAGGCAGGGATCAGCCCGCGCGATCTGGTCGGGGCGATCGCCAACGAGGCGGGGGTGCCCGGCCGTGACATTCGCGGCATCGACATTGCCGACCGATTCTCCCTCGTGGACGTCCCCGAAGAGGCCGTCGATTACGTCATCGACTCGCTGCAGGGAGCCAGGATCAGGGGGAGAAAGGTGCTGGTCCGGCGCGACCGGGGGCAGAGCGACCGGGTTTAGATCGAGAAACGACGGTGGCCAAAACATGCCTGGTCGCTATTTGCGTTCGGCGCGATTGAGGCGTTCCGTCACGTCGTCGAGACGCTTTTCGAGGTGACTGATCTGGTCGGTCAGTCGGTCGAGTTTGGCGGAGGTGTCGAATGTCTTGAGGACCAGGAATGAAATAAGCCCGACAAGGAGAGGGAACACCGTTACTATGACACCGAACGTCAAGCGCAGCGTGGCGCGCAACTCGATGACCGTGGTAACGAGCTTGTCGATTTTCTCGGTGTTCGTCCCGGTGAAGTCCGTAGCCATAGCCGTTGTTCCGGACATCGATCTCCCCCCTCTCCGTGCATCGTAAGCGCGTGAAACGGTCGTGTCAATAAGCCCGCGCGAACACGACGCGCCCCTCCGAAGCCTGTCCTGTCACCATGCAAGAGCCGGCCTCTTTCGCCCGATCAAACGGGATGCAGCGGATCGTCGCCTTCGTCTCTTCCTGAATCTTGTTCTCCGTCTCACGGGTGCCGTCCCAGTGCGCCCAGATGAAACCGGGCTGCTCGATCAGCTGCTTGAACTCGTCGTAGCTGTTCGCTGTGCGCGTGCTGGCGTCGCGGAACGCCTTCGCTTTCGCGAACAGGCCCGCCTGGATCTCGCGCAGCAGCTTATCGATGTGGGCCGCGGCGCCGGTGAGCGGCACGCCGAATTGCTTGCCGTCCTTGCCCGGACGGTCGCGGCGGGCGACGACGCAGCTCTGCTTCTCCAGATCCTTCGGCCCCAGTTCGACGCGCACCGGCACGCCGCGCAGCTCCCACTCGGCGTAGCGCCAGCCCGGCTGCTTGTCGAAGTTCGTATCCACCTTGACCGACAGCGGCTCGTAGCCGAAGAAGTCGTCGCGCGGCAGCCCGCGCAGCTCGGCGGCCAGCTTCTCCGCCGCCTCGACGGACGGCTTGCGCTCGGCGTCGCTCCGGCCCAGCGGCAGAATGACGACGTGGACCGGGGCCAGTCGCGGCGGCACGATCAGGCCGTTGTCGTCCGAGTGCGACATGATGAGGCCGCCGACGAGCCGCGTCGACACGCCCCAGCTCGTGGCCCAGGCGTACTCCAACTTGCCGGCGGCGCTCTGGAACTGCACGTCGAACGCCTTGGCGAAGTTCTGCCCGAGGAAATGGCTCGTGCCCGCCTGTAGTGCCTTGCCGTCCTGCATCAGCGCCTCGATGCAGAGTGTGTACACGGCGCCGGGGAACTTTTGTCCCTCGCTCTTGGGGCCGACCAGGACAGGCATCGCCATCCAATCCTCGGCGAATTGGCGGTACACCTCGGCCATCTGCTTCGTCTCGGCCTCGGCCTCGGCCTGCGTGGCGTGGGCGGTGTGGCCCTCCTGCCAAAGGAACTCGGCCGTGCGTAGGAAGAGGCGGGTGCGCATCTCCCAGCGCACGACGTTGGCCCATTGGTTAATGAGCAACGGCAAGTCGCGGTAGCTCTGGATCCAGTCCTTGTAGGTCCGCCAGATGATGGTCTCGGACGTCGGCCGAATGATCAGTTCCTCTTCGAGCTTCGATTCGGGATCGACGATGAGGCCCTTGCCCGGCACCGATTTGAGGCGGTAGTGCGTGACGACGGCGCATTCCTTGGCGAACCCTTCGGCCATC
>JBBQPD010000349.1:0-6482 GCA_038331535.1 Gemmatales bacterium
CCGCTCTTCCTCGCCTCGGCAAAGGACGAGTTTCTCTGGCGGACCATCGCTCACGGCAAACAGGGAAGCGGCATGCGCGGTTTCCTTGAGGGCCACAGCGTGGGGACCTTGATGTCCTTGAATTCATCAGATATCGACCATGTCGTGTCCTACCTGCGCACGCTCGGAGCCAAGTCAAGGGTGGACTTGCTCGACCGGGAGTTCCCCGGCGCCTCGGCGGACGCGGGCAAGGACATCTTCCTCGGCAAGGGCGGCTGTTCGAAGTGCCACGGCCAGCAGGGCGAGGGCTCAAGCGGTCCCTCTTTGAATACTCTCGGCTTCCTCAAAGCGGCCTCCAACGGCTATCTGGCCGCGACCATCATCATGGGGCGGCAGGGTACGGAGATGCGCGCGTTCGGCCAACCTGGGAACGTGACGCAACTCAGCCAGCGAGAGGTCATGGACCTCGTCGCTTACATTCGTTCCTGGGAAAGGAATCCCCCGACCGCGACCCGCGTCATCGACAGGACCGAAAGCTCGGCGCATGAAGGCGCGGAACTCTTCAAGCGCTATTGCGTCGCCTGCCACGGAGCGGAAGGGCGCGGCCAGGCTTCGACCGGAACCAAGGGCTACGCGCCCTCGCTCAACACGCCGGAGTTTCTGCACGCCGCCGATGACGGCCTCCTGATGGCGACCATCGCCCTGGGAAGACCGAACACCGCCATGCGCCCCTTCGGCCCGGGGGCGGGCGGCGTGGCCGAACTTTCCTCCGCCGATATTCGCAAGATCGTCGCCTATATGCGTTCCTGGGAGAATAAAAAATGAACCACCGATCACTCCTGGACTCCCGGGCCCGGTCCGCCTGCATTGCCCTCGCCGTCTTGGGGGCAACGGCTTTCCTCATCGGGCTCATGGCCGCGCCCCAGCGCGCGCTGGCCGGCCTGCTTCTGGGCAACTCCTATTTCCTGATGCTCGCGATCACGGCGCTGGTCTTCATCGCCATCCAGAACCTGGTCGGCGCGGGCTGGCCCGTGCTCTTTCGCCGCGTTCCGGAAGCGATGACGGCCTACCTCCCCGCGGGCGCCCTGGGCATGCTGATCGTGCTGCTGGGGTCGCACTCTCTTTACCATTGGGCGGACCCCGCGGCCGCCGTTCACGACCCGCTGCTTCACGCCAAGGCCGGCTACCTCAATCTGCCGTTTTGGGCGGTGCGAGCGGCCCTGATCCTCTCGCTGTGGTGGGTGTTCGCGCGCGCCATATTGAAGAATTCGCGTCTGCAAGACGCGGACGGGGACGTGGAGCGTACGCACAAGAACAAGCGCCTGTCCGCCGCCTTCATGGCCGTCTTCGGCGTGACCTTCACTCTCGCCTCAATAGACTGGGTCATGTCGCTCGAACCGCACTGGTACAGCACGATGTTTCCTTGGTACATGTTCGGCGGCGCCTTCCTGCACGCGCTCGCCGCGATTGCTTTGCTGACCGTTCTCCTCAACCAGCGGGGATACTTTGCCGAGTTCAATGAATACCACCGCCACGATCTGGGTAAGTATGTATTCGGCTTCGGGGTTTTCTGGGCCTATCTTTGGTTCTGCCAATTCCTCTTGATCTGGTACGCGAACATCCCCGAAGAGGTCGCCTATTACGCTCTCCGCTCCTCGCGCGGGTGGATGGCCGTGCAAGCGCTGAGCTTACTCGCCAATTTCATCGTGCCGAGCGCCCTGCTGTTGCGCATCGCCGCTAAGAAAGACAACTCGATTTTGATCGCGGCCTGTCTGTCGGTATGCGTCGGACGCGGGCTTGACCTCTATGTTATGGTCATGCCCTCTCTCTCCGGCGCGGCCCGGCCGCACTGGCTCGACCTTCCCATTTTCCTCGGCCTGGCAGGGGTCTTCGTCCTGCTCTTCGATCGGTCTTTCGCCTCGGTACCCGCCGTGCCGGAGAAGGACCCGTACCTCGTCGAGAGCCTCCATCACCACGGCTAAACGCACGGCCCCGAAGTGATGCAACACGTCGTATTTCCTAGAATACCCGCGTGATGGACCCGTTCCTCGCCGGATTGCCCGCCTTCGAAAAACTCCCCGCGCTCGCCCTGGCCAAGTTCTCACAGAGGTTCGTTCTGCGGAAATACCGGAAAGGGGAGCCGGTCTTTGAGGAAGGCACACCCGCCGACGCCGTCCACCTCCTGCGCACTGGACTGGTGAAAGCTGTGAAGCATTCACCGAGCTCTAAAATCTCTTCGATGGAGATCATCGGGCCCGGCCAGTTCTTCGGAATGATCGCGGTCATGGACGATAAGCCCTATCCGGTCAGCGCCATCCCTCTCGCTGCCTCCGAAGCCTACCGCATCCCCTCCGAACCCTTCACCGCATTGCTGGCCGATCATCCGAGCTTTTCAAAGCATGTTTATGCCGCAATCGGAGATCATCTGCGCCAGTCGCAAGAGCTGCGGGCGCTGTCCTCCGAGACGGCCGATAGCCGCATCGCTCACGTCCTCTGCATGCTGCTCAAGTCCATGGGCGACGTCCTTCCCGTCCGCAGAGAGGACATCGCTGAAATCGCCGGATGCTCTCAAGAAACGGCCATCCGGACGCTGGCGTCATTCCGCAAAAGAGGAATTATCTCCTCGGGCTGGAAGCGCGTCAGCATTCTCGATCCGCGCCGTCTCCGGAAGCTCACCCAGCGGGGTTAGGCCGTAGGCCGCAGGAGGCACCGAAAACCTGCGCCAGCGCATACTTTCCCGTCCTGACCTGCGCTATCGTATTCTCAGGAAGACGTTACAGATCGAGGGGGACTCGAGACCATGGAAAAAATCACGACGCATTTCGCAGCGGACCACGACAGGCTCGATGCCCTCTTCACGGAGTTCCAGGCTTTGAAGCGCACGGACCCCGCCGCGGCGAAGGAAAAGTTCAAGGGATTCCTCAAGGGCTTGACCCGGCACATCGTTTGGGAAGAGGATGTGCTTTTCCCTCTCTTTGAGAAAAAGACGGGGATGAGCGACTGCGGTCCTACCGAGGTCATGCGCATGGAGCACCGCCAGATCAAGGGCCATCTCGACGCGATCCACGAAAAGGTCCGCGTCGCCGACCCCGACAGCGACGCCTCCGAAAAGGCACTGCTCGAGGTCCTCAAGGATCACAACATGAAGGAAGAGCAAATACTCTACCCCGCCATCGACATGGGGCTCGACAGGGCCGGGATCGATTCGGTCCAGAAGGCGATGGACGCCATTCCCGAGGAGCGCTACGCCTGCTGCTGCCACGTTCACTAATTAGAACTATTTAATCCCGTCGGCCCCGCCAGTTTTCAAAGAAGAAAGCCGGTCTCTCATCGAGAGACCGGCTTTCTCTTTTGCCCAGGCCCCATGCGCGGGTTCGCAAAAGCCCCCACCCCCGCATCATCAGAGCGGTTTTCGATTTGATGCGTTGCCCTCACATGAGGACTTCCGGTCGTGATGGGCGGCGCAATCCGGCATGAAAAAAACCTCAAATCTCGGAGCTCCTCGACGAGGATTCCGCCGTCACAAGTCCTCAGTATTTCTTGGACGCGATTTCAGTATTTGATGAGAAGCCGCATGTACCCTTAGGCTCATGAAGAACATTCTGGAGATTAATATGAAATCGATTCCTCGCAAGAAGCAGCTGTCCGCCGCGATCATGGCTCTCACCCTGGGCGCGCAGACGGTCTCGGCGCAGACCGTGGGTGCCAACCTGGCGCTTTTCAACATCTTGGCGAACCCTCAGGTGGTTCTCACGGGAGTCTCTCCGACCAGGCCCCTGAACGTTCCCGTGGTGGGAACAAGCCCGGGAGTGACCTTGACCTTGACCAACGCGAGCGCCGGGACCTACCACGCCAACGACGCCGCGGCCGCGAACGGAGAGATCGAGGCGCTGGCCCTCTTTAACAGCCTCACGGCTCCGGTCGGCGCCAACCCGACCCAGGTTCTCGGCGCCACGCTTCCCAACGGGCCGCTCCTTCCGGCCCCGCTCGCCGGAATCAACATCTACCAGACCGCCGCCGCGCTCACGACGACCGGCGGCACCGCGACGATCATCACGGCGGGCGTCGCGGATATCGTCATTTTCCGCGTCACGACCGATCTCACGAACACCGACCACGACGTGCAGGTCGCCGGGGGTCTTCTGAGGTCGAACGTCTACTGGCAGGTCGTCGGCGCCGCCACGTTGACCAACGACGACGCCGCGTCGCGAATCTTCCCGGGGACGATCGTCAACAACACCGGCGCGGCGGACATCACCGCCGTGTCCAGTGGAGCGGGCGCCCTGAATTCCGGCAAGCTCTACTCGGTGCAGGGCAAGGTCTCCGTCACCCAGTCGGGTCCCGGGGACATGACGTTCGACTTTACCAGCACGGGCAACAGGGCGGTGCCGTCGAACTGCAATGCCGGCAACTTTTACCCCTCGCCGGCGACCGGAGCCGTGGGCACCTTCGCTTACTGCATGGAATCGGCCGGCACGGTCAGTATTCGGGTCTATAACGCCGTCGGCGATCTGGCTTCCAAGATCGAGGACGCGAGGGGCACCGGCCCGCAGGAGTCGAAGATGGACACGGCGCGGCTCGCACCGGGCGTCTATTTTTACATTCTGGAGCGGGACTACGGCAACGGCAACGTCAGCAAGTCCAGCGTGAAAAAATTCACCGTGAAGCACTAAGGGGATGGCCATGAAAATATCAACGATCGGGATCGGATTTCTCGCCGCAGGTTTGATCTGCGGCGGCGCCGGGGCGGTGGAGACGACGTACGACGCCGGCGCTCGGGCCTTGCCGACGACGCAGCAGGGCGGCACGGCCAGGGCGATGGGCATGGGCTCGGCCGTCGTGGCCGTCGATCAGGGCTCGGCGTCGCTTCTCTGGAACCCCGCCGGCTTGAGCCGGATGGATTGCAAGGAGGTCGCGCTTCACCATACCTCCGGCCTCGGCGGCAGCGTCCAGGAGACTCTCGTCGTCGGCTCGCCTTTGGGCGAGGTTAAGGACGCCTGCAAGGGCGGATCGATGGGAGGCCTAGCGGCCTCGTTCGGCTACACGACGTTCGGGAGCTTCGAAGGCACCGACGCGGCCGACCGCCCGACCGGCTACTACGGGGCGCATGATTACACCGGCAGCGTGGGCTGGGGCAAGGAGATCATCCCCAACCTCGCCGGCGGCGTGACGCTCAAGGCCAACAGCTCGTCCTTCGGGGGCCAGAGCTACAATACGTTCTCGACCGACTTGGGCCTTCTGTGGGCGGCGAGGCCCGACCTCGATCTCGGCCTCACCTACTCCAACCTGAACCTAGGAAGCGGCGTCGCCGGAGCCGGGCTGGCGAGCGGGCTGCGTCTTGGAGCGGGTTGGAAGCAGAGCAAGCAATGGCTCCTGACCGCGGCGACCGAGCTGCAGAACAAGGGCGTTAACCGCGTCCAGCTCGGAACGGAGTATCTTATCGGCGACGTCGACAAAGTCGAGAACGTGTTAGCGCTTCGCGGCGGCTACGGCCTCACCTTTCCGAACGCCGATCTGGGTATTCTGAACGGCCTGTCGATGGGCCTCGGCTACACGATCACGCGTTCGTTGGCGATCGACTACGCGTTCCTTCCCATGGGAGACCTCGGAAATACGCACCGGTTCAGCCTTACGTTCAAATTCGGCTGCCCGGAATTTACGCCGAAGCGGACGGTCGCTCCGGTGGTCGCGGCGGCGGCGGTCGTCAAACCGGCGGTCAAGCCCGTGCCCGTCGTCGTCAGGGAAGTCGCCTTGGCGGACTCGCATTTCGACTTCGACAAGTCGACTCTCAAGCCGTCGACGAAGGCGATCCTCGACGAGCACATCAAGTACATGAAGGAGAATCCGACCACGACCGCCAGGGTTTCAGGATTTGCCTCGGCCATGGGCACCGAGGACTACAACCAGAAGCTCAGCGAGCGGCGCGCGGGCGCCGTCAAGGACTACTTCATCGCGGGCGGCATCAAACCGGACCGGGTCACCGCGATCGGCTATGGCAAGGATCGGTCGGTGGCGTATGAATCCAAGCCGGGGACGGCGCGTTCCAAGGAAGCGAAGTCCAACATGCGGGTTCTCTTCGAGATCCTTTCGTATTAGAGCGGGCCGCGAGCTTTCGAACCTGAGACGAGAAATGTCAGGACCAGAACCCGCCGAAAGGCGGGTTCTGTGTGAGGGGAAGGCACCTCGGCTGCTGGCGGGGCTTAGAAAAGGAGACATTATGCAAACCAAAGAGAAGGGGCCGGCGGCGGCGTTATTCGTGCTGGGTGGAGTCGCGGTCGGCGCGGCTGTCGGAGCGGTGGCCGCGCTGCTGCTCGCGCAAAAAAAGGGGAGCGAGCTTCGCGCCGACCTTGATGTGCTCGGAAAGAATACCCGCTACAAAGGCCATCGTCTTTACGCGCAGGCGAAGGGTCTGATCCCGAACAACATCAAGATGCCTGAGGTCCTCGTTTGCGCTAATGGCGCGGGCAGCGATGGACAGCTGGAAGCCAACGGCATGATCGGCT
>JBBQPD010000350.1:0-6468 GCA_038331535.1 Gemmatales bacterium
AGGTCGCCTTACAGCATGACTCAAAAGACTTGTAGCAACGGCTTGTTACGGCCGTTCCTAGCAAGGAATGTGTCACGCCGTTCGGCGCACACACCCTCGCGTTATGGCTCTAGGTCACCGACTTGTCAAAGAGCAAATGGACGGCAGTAGCGCCGACTCTACCTATCGACCGACACGGCCAACGACTTTCGTCGAAGTATGTCGGTAAGGTGAGTATAGGAGGAGAGGGGCGAGAGTGTCAAGACTCTCGCCGAAAAAAAAGGGAAAAGGTTCCCGCCGCCTCGCCGCGTGTGCGTTTTGAGGCGTTTGCCGTGCGATTTTTCCTTCCGACGCGCACTACCGAGGGTGGCGTCCGGCCCGTACAACACCCAGTATGCGGGCATTGATCCGTCCGGTCAAGTGAAAGAGGGCGGCTTTCTCATGGCCACACCGCGTGTTCTAATCCTGCGGGCGCCGGGCGCGAACTGCGACGGCGAAGCCCAATTCGCGTTTGAACAGGCAGGAGCCATCGCCGAGCGCGTTCACATCAACCGGCTGCGCGAGAATCCGAAGCTATTGGCGGAGTATCAGATTCTCGTCATTCCTGGAGGTTTCACCTACGGCGACGACGTGGCGGCCGGCAAGATTCTGGCCAATCAGCTCGCCCACTTTCTCGGCGATGCGCTCCGCCGATTTCGTGACGAGGAAAAGCTGATCCTCGGTATCTGCAATGGTTTTCAAGCGATCCTCAAAGCGGGACTGCTAATGCCACCGGACGAAGAGGGGCCGGTCGCCACGCTGGCGCACAACGCGCGCGGCCTGTTCCAGGATCGCTGGGTTCACCTTCAGGCGACGCCCGGCAAGTGTCCCTTCCTGACCGGCATCGACCGCATCCTGGTGCCGGTCGCGCACGGTGAGGGGCGTTTCATTTGCCGTGAGAACTGGCAGTTAATCGGACTGCAACAGGCCGGGCAGATCGTTTTGCGCTATGTCGATGAACGGGGACAACCAGGCGATTTCCCGGTGAACCCGAACGGCTCCCAGGGCGACGTGGCCGGATTGTGCGACGCTACCGGGCGCGTTCTAGGATTGATGCCGCATCCGGAGCGCCACGTCCTACCGACGCAACATCCGCGCTGGACGCGGAACGGGTTGGCGGCGGAGGGGGATGGGCTGGCGATCTTTCGCAATGCGGTGCAATTTTTCGTGTAGCTGTTCGCCGCTTGCGGCTTAGCGGAAGGTGTCGCCGCTAAGCCGCGAGCGGCAAGAAGGAGGCCGTCATGGACTTCTCTCCCGCCGAAATCACGGCGTTCGATCACCTTCTAACGTTGGCGCTCGACGAAGACCTCGGCGCCAACGGCGATCTCACCAGCCAGGCGCTCATTCCGCCAGATCGAATCGGCTCCGCGGTTCTTGTCGCCCGAAGCGCCGGGATCATCGCTGGCCTGCCCGCCGCGCAGCGAACATTTGCTCGCGTCGATACCGACCTGAGATTTGAGCAACTGACGGACGACGGCGCCATCGTTCAGCCTGGCACGCGCCTGGCGACGATTCGCGGCCGAATGGCCGCGATACTGACTGGCGAGCGCACAGCCCTCAACTTTCTTCAGCGCCTCAGCGGCGTGGCGACGCAAACGCGCCGGTACGTCGATCTTGTGGCCGGTTTGCCGGTCAAATTGCTCGACACGCGCAAGACGACGCCTGGATGGCGGTTGCTGGAAAAGTACTCGGTTCGCTGCGGCGGTGGACACAATCATCGCATGGGCCTCGGCTACGGCATACTCATCAAGGACAATCACCTGGCCGCCATCGGAGCTGGTGCGGATGTGGTGATGGAGGCTGTTCGCCGCGCGCGGGCTAAGTACGGTACCCGATACGCTCTCGAAGTAGAAGTGGACACGCTCGATCAACTTGACCGCGCCCTTCCGGAGAAGCCGGACATCGTCCTGCTCGACAACATGACGATTGACCAGATGCGCGATGCCGTCCGCCGCCGCAATACGGTCGCGCCCGCGGTCTTGCTCGAAGCGTCAGGCGGCGTGAATCTCCAGACAGTGCGCGCCATCGCGGAAACCGGCGTCGATCGCATCAGTGTCGGGGCGTTGACCCACTCCGCCGTCGCTCTCGACATCGCCCTGGATTATCTGCCATGACGCCGCGCGAAGAATGGAAGCTCGATACGTGCCGGCTCGGACGCAAGGTACTCGTCTTCGATGCGCTGCCCAGCACCAACGATTTCGCGGCCAAACTAGCGCACGACTCAACCAACGACGGCGTCGCAGTTCTCGCCGACGTGCAGACGGCAGGGCGCGGCCAGCACGGCAGGACGTGGACAGCAGCGCCCGGTTCCGGCGTGCTGATGTCGCTTCTGTTGTTCCCACCCGAATCGCTGCGCCGGCCGGTGATCCTCACCGCTTGGGCGGCCGTCGCGGTTTGCCGCACCATCGAACAATTCATCGGCATCCCGGCACAAATCAAGTGGCCGAATGACGTGCTCGTCCAGGGCAAAAAGGTCTGCGGTATCCTGATCGAACAGGGACGCGGCACCGTCGTCGGCGTCGGTCTCAATGTTCGCCAGAGCGCCGCGGACTTCGCCGCCGCCGACTTGCCGCAGGCTGCCGCGCTCGCGCAATTTGTGCCGTCCGCGCCGGACACTGCCGCCGTTGCGCGCGAATTACTCCAGCAACTGGATGAGGAGTTCAACTCGATGCTGGCGGGTGATCTGGCGCCGCTCCAAGCCTCCTGGCAACAGCATCTCGATTTGCTCGGCCGCGCGGTGAGCGTGGAGTGTCATACCGGTGTCATTGAAGGACGCTTGTGTCGCTTGAGCTTCGACGCCGTCGAAGTGGAGCGCTCGGGAGGCGAGAAGCGGTCCCTGCCTCCTGAGAAGGTACTGCACCTTTCGGCGCTCTGAACCGAACGCAGCAGCGAAGCGGAACTTGTTTGGCTTTTTGCTTGACACTACCCATTGGTATCCTTACAGTTGGATGCATTCACGCTGGTTTGACCGGCATCGCCGGTTCGCTCTGTTGGGAGAGGTTCCGTGACCAAGAAAGAGATCGTCAAACAGATCGCCGACCGCATCGGGCTTACCCAGTTACAAACTAAGGATATCGTCCAGCAGACGTTCGATGCCATCGTGGACACGCTGCTCCAGGACGGGCGCATCGAGCTGCGCAACTTCGGGGTGTTCGAGGTCAAACGGCGCAAGGCGCGCAAGGCCCGCAATCCGCGCACCAGCGAGGCAGTCAACGTCCCGCCGAAGAATGTGGTGACGTTCAAGCCGGGAAAAGAAATGGAGGAACGCGTTCGCAATATGAAGAACGTGCCCCATTACGTGGAGAAGGTCGTCGCCCCGCCGGTAGCCGCAGCGGCGCCCAACGGTCAAACCGACTCTACGACCACGACGAAGACGCGCCGCAAGCGGAAGGCAACTTGAAAAGGCGTTGCTTTCGATTCAAGTCCGCAAACCTTCCAGGCCGATACTTCCGGTAGAACCCGAATAGTCGTCATCCACCAACCCTTCCCCGCCCTTCATGGCGCGGGACGGGGTCGGGCAGTGTTCGATGACGTGCAGGGTTCAGCCGGGTGTGAAGGCGGGGAGGTTATCATGGTTCGGCGTTTGCTGTTCTCGGTCGTGTTGGCGGGGCTGGCCCTGAGCAACGCCGGCTGCTTCATCCCCATCTACTCCAATCAACCCCTGACGCGGGTCAACCAACTCCTGAATACCTCGGAAGATGAACGCCAGATCGAACAGGAGTGGTCGCGCTTCTGGTTCGTCGATCAGCCGTCGCATCTGACGTATGACCGTATTCACGGCGGCGTTCAGTAATTGGTTGGCGAGCGGGGGCCGTTAGGCCCCCGGTGACTCACCGGGAGCCTAACGGCCCCCGCTCGCCAGGATTATTGTTAGCGGCGCCGGCTGGGCGCCGGTTCCTGCGGCGGCAGCACCTTCACTTCGTTGCCGTTGTTGTCGAAGCAGACAAACTCCAGCAACTCCGGCGGTACGTCGTGCCCGCCCGCAATCTGAACCGTGATGCTGCCCTCGTCCTCCAGCTTGGCGATCTCACGGCGCTTGCGATTTTGCAGATAGCCGGCCACGTCCACGGCGACGCGCACTTCGATGCGCTTGACGTGTTCGCGGAACGCCGCCAGCTGCAACAGCCGCATCACTTCCAGACTCATACTCTCGCACGTCTTGACGTGGGCCATCGCGTGGCAATACGGGCAGTCCTTGAAGATGCTTTTCTTCAGCGAATCGCGCGTCCGCTGCCGGGTCATCTCGATGATGCCGAACTGCGACGTCTTCAGGATTTTCGTGCGTGCCCGGTCGCGGCGAACGGCGTCGCGCAGCGCCTTCTCGACCGCCCGGCGGTGCTTCTCGTCGCGCATGTCGATGAAGTCGTTCACGATGATGCCCGTAAGGTCGCGCAGCCGCATCTGGCGAGCGATTTCGCGCGCCGCTTGCAGGTTCATCTGGAAGGCCGTCTCCTCGGCGTCCTGGCGGGCGCCGCGGAAGCTGCCGCTGTTCACGTCGATGGCCACGAGCGCCTCGGTCTGCTCGATGACGATGGAGCCGCCCATCGGCAACGGCACTTTCTTCTGCTGAATGCGGTGGATTTCGTCCTCGATGCCGTAGCGATGGAAGAGCGGCTCCTTGCCGTCGTAGAACTTGATACGGTTGGCGTAGCGCGGCATGACGATCTGCATGAACTCCTGCGACTGATCGTACTGCGTCTTCTCGTCGATGGTGATCGAGTCGATCTCGCCGGTGAACGAGTCGCGGATGGTGCGCGTGACGATGTCGCTTTCCTGGTAGATCTCGGCCGGCGCCTTGATCTGCTTGATGCGATTGACCACGACCGTCCACAGGCGCGACAGGTACGCCAGGTCGCCTTGCAGCTCCTTCTTGTTGCGGTCGATGGCGGCGGTGCGCATGATGAAGCCGACGCCGCGCGGCGGCTTCAATTCGTTGAACATGTCGCGCAGACGGCGGCGCTGATCGTCGTCCTCAATCTTGCGGGAAACGCCGGTGCGGTTGAGTCCGGGCATCAGCACCAGGTAACGGCCGGCGATGCTGATGTAGGTGCTCAGCGTCGGCCCCTTGGTGCCGATCCCTTCCTTGATGACCTGAACGATCACTTCCTGGCCGCGCTTGAAAACGTCCTGGATCAGCGGCTTGGGCCGGCCCATGCCAGGCCGGCCGCTCGGACGCTGTTGCGGCCGGCGGTCGCCGCCGCGCTCGCGTCCCCGCTCCGGGCTACGGCCGCGCTGATCACGCTCGGGGCCACGGCCGCTCTCCGGCCCCGCGCGGTCGCTGGGCGGATGTTCCTGGAAGCGCTCTTCGTCGAAGGCATCTTCCCTCTCGCGGTCGTCGGTGTCTCCCTCCAGGTCGTGTGCGATTTCATCGGCCGGATGACTCTCGGAGGGACCAAAGTCGTCTTCCTCCTCGTCTTCGACCTCTGGAGGAACTTCGACGACGGCCTCGGGTGGCACAAAGTCGTCCTGGACTTTGGCGGCGGGGAAGGTGAAGTCGTCGCTGACTTCCGCAGCAGCGAGGTCCGCTTCCAGGTCGTCTTCGAGACTGGCGTGCGAACGGGGCGGCCGCGGACGGACCGGCGGGCGGCGCGGCTCCGGAGCAGGCCGCAGCGGCGCTTCGATATGTACCGGTTCCGGCACCGAGGGCGGAGCCACGGGCACCGGGACCGGAGCGGGCGCGGAGGTTCGCGGCGCGGGGAAGAACAGGAGGTCGTCGTCGGACTCTCCCAGCGGTGCGATTTCCGGTTCCGAGAACGAGCCGGCATCCCGCGGCGTCGTGCGATGTTCGGCCGAACCCATCAGCGGCGCGGGCGGCGGTTCGCTGTCTCCTTCCGCGGCGCTGTCTTCCGTCTTGGCGGCGGATGAGTCTCCTTCAACCGCCTGGCCACGCTTGCGGCGCGGCGCGCTGCTGCGCGAACGGCGCCGACCCTTGCCCGGTTCCTCGGCGAGGGTCACGGTTTCGGGATCGGCCACGACGGGCGTCGCCGGTTCTTCCGGGGGAAGCGCCTCGTACACGGCCTCGATGGGTTGCGCCTCGACAGGAGGAGCCTGAAAAGTGAGGTCGGCGTCGGCAAACTCGACGGGAGGAGCGGGCGGAATGGCTTCGGCCTCGTGTATCGGTTCCCGCGGCTGGGCGGGCCGATCGTCTCCAGGGTGCCGGCCGCGGCCGCGGCCGCGCTCCTGATCCTGCTCCCCCCGACCGCGGTCGCGCCCACGTCCGCGATCGCCGCCGCGGTCGCCGCCACGTTCGTTGCGATTGCCGCCGCGATCGTTGCGATTACCTCCGCGGTCGCCGCCACGATCGCCCCGGTCGCCGTGACCGCCGCGCTGTTCGAGATGCTGATAATAGGTCGGCTCCACGTCGGAGACGTGCAGGAAGCCGTTGCGGCCGACGCCGAAGTCAACGAACGCGGCCTGGATGCTCGGCTCGATGTTGACGATGCGGCCCTT
>JBBQPD010000351.1:0-6467 GCA_038331535.1 Gemmatales bacterium
CAAGCGGCGTTCTGGCAGCAGAAGGTTTTCAGGTCGTCCATGGTGCGTCCCGCCGGTTCAGGGCAAGAGAGAAAGTTGACGAGCAGCTGCAATTAGCGTAGAAAACAGCTGCGTATTCGACAACCTTCATAGGACACGACCCCCTTTTGAAGCATCCGAGTTTTTGGCTCGAACCTTGAAGACCTCGTAACGAACCTGCGGGACTTGGTCGCCTGGCTTGCTCCCACTCGCCAGCTGATCGAGGACCGGCTGCAAGTCTGATTTGATGTGGCGATACTTCTTTGCCAGTTGCCGGAGATTGCGCTTGAATTCGCGAGTGAACGTGACCTGGAGTGGGGAGGCAGGATCACTCGGCATCGATCCCCTCCCAAAGGCGATCGACCGGCATCGTTTCGCCGGCCTGAGCCTCCTCCCAGCCTCGTCGAAAGCTGTCGGCCGCCGGCTGAAGAAGCACACTCTCGCGATAGTTGCGAATCATCTGGAGCAGAAACGGATAATACTCTTCCGGCACACCTTCTAATTCGGCAAGCAACTGTCGCTGTTTATCGGACACCAAGACGCTCATGAAGCCTCCTTACGGGCAACCGCGGAAGAGACTGTCTGCCGCTCTGAACCCGAGCCGTGCAACGCCTGCAATTCCAATCCTACCGGGGAAATCGAAGGGGGCAATCAGGGAAATCAAAGGGGCAAAAATCAAAGAGGACGTCCATCTTCTTGATTGGGGAGTCCGCGGTTTGAAAAAGATGAATGTCCCCTTTGATTTCCCGGAGTCGGTCATTTCGGGAGTTTCGGCTCACGTCGGGCAGAGTGCCAGACTGTGAGAATCTCGACCCGTTGGCGATCCTCCACGATCCGATAGAAGATTCGATATCGGCGGCAGAGAATCTCGCGCGTTCGGCCTGTTCGATCGCGCTCGTAGGTTGGTCCGATCAGGGGGAAGCGGGCCAAGACTTCTACCGAATCAAGCAACTCGACACGTAGCGACTCCGCAGCTATCGAATTATTGCTGGCTGCGGTTCGCACGATCTGCTCCAATTCGGCGGCAGCAGGATCGGTCCAAATTACTTCCCAGTCCATGCTTCAGACCTTTGCTTGACCTCGGCGTGCGTCAGCGTTCGGCCCGCGTCCGCCGCAGCCTCACCCCGCCGAACGGCAGCGAGGATCGCGAGGTCCTCGCTGATCTCCTCAAGCGTGGCGGACTCCGACATGCGCTGCAAGGCATTGAAGGCAATCTGCTTATCCGTTCCAACGAGTAAATCCGCAGACATCAGAACCTTCCATCAAAATCAAAAAAGGTGTCAGGAACCTTTTTTCCCAGATTGCTCAGAAAAGGTTCCTGACACCTTTTCCCTGCCCCGCTTTACCGCGTCCATGGGGATTCGCCTTGCTCGGACCCAAGGGTCTAACGACCCCGTTCACCTGCCGCGGCGGCTGGTGAGACGATGAACCCTGAAAAACCGAAATGCCGCCGCGGTCAGGTGCAACGGCTGGTTCGGCGTGCTTGCCGACCCCACTGAGCTACGCTTTGGCAACAACCGCCTTGTCCTTGAGGACCGCTTTCTCGTCCGCCCCGAACACCTCCTCGATCTGCTCCTCGACAACGTCCTTCTCGACTGACGGCTTACCATTGGCGACGAGTGGGAGAAGATCGTTGAAGTCCTCGACGCGGAAGAGGTGCAACCGCTTGATGAACTTGTCCGCGTCTATCACCTTCTGAAGAGCCATGCATGCTGCGAAAGCGTCGCTGATCGAGTTGGCCTTGTCACTGGTGTAGATGCTCAGTTGCTTCATCTTCTCGAAGCGATTCTTGGTCAGGCACTCTCGGACGGCGCTATAGAACTGCGTGACTTTGCTCTTGGTGTAGCCCGCAGCCTTCATGCCCTTGACATCGAGGTCGTAAGCGATAGCCCAGAAGTCGCTCGCTATGATAAAACCTCCACGTGTCAAGAAGCGTTCTGCCGCCGAACTACTGATTCTTCACACCGGCGCCGAGTCGCTATGGACTGTGACTTGTCGCTATGCGCGGCTGACTTGTTGCTATGCACCGGTCTCCGAGTTGCTATGGCCAGCATCAAGTCCCCATGCACAATGGCGCAGTTGACAAGGCCAGGATACCCCCGCGGCACGCTCACCGCAAGAGACCGCACCCAAAAATCCGGCACCCCGATCATCGCGCAAACCCATGAGCCAGTGTGCGAGCCAGCACCAACATGCCGGCGTCTTCTCGCCAAAAGGCCGGTTTACGCCGGCCGTTCGCTTTCCTCCGGCGGATGGCCGCGCGTCAGCCGCAACGCGAAGCTAATGATGAGCAGGAGGACGGCTCCGATCCCTGCCATCGCGCCCAGAAAAACGGCGTCCACGAACAGAATCCGAAAGTGAGCGCCGATCGTCGGCCAATTCAGCATCGTGATGACGACCCCAATCGCCAGCGCCGGGCCGAACGGCATCGCTTGATTCCCGCGGATGATAATCTGTGCGATGCCGAGGATCAGGCCGGGGATCACGGAGACGAAGAAGGCGATCAGGATCGGCTGCCAGCCGATGAAGGCGCCGGCCATCATCATCAGGTCCGCATCGCCGATGCCCAGCCCTTCCATGCCGCGGCCCAGTCCGAACAGGAAGCGGATGCCGCGCAGAATCAGCATCCCCATCGCCGCGCCCGCCAGGCCCGTCGCCAGGCCGAGCTGCCAGCTCCCCTGCGCCATCCACGCCGGCACGTCATGCCACAGCGGCCAGGCGTACAAACCCGCAAACAGCCTCTTGGTTTCTGGATCGACGAGCGCCGCCGGCGGATCGGCGGGAAACGGCCAGGCGAAGACCATCGAGCCGACCAGGCCGACGACGGTGCCAGTCATCGTCACCGACAGCGGGATTTCCATGTGTTCGAGATCGCACAACGACGCCGCAATCAGGAAGCCAAGCAGTACGGCATGGTAACCGAATACCACGTAGACGCGTACTGGAATAAGCCCTTCCGCGATCTCCTGTGTCGAATGGCGGATGAGCGGCACATCGAGGACATTGCGGATGACTTCGAGATAAAACAGCCCGACAAAGGCGAGGCCGGTCAATAGCTCGACCCAGAAATAGCGCGAGGAAAATGTCGCTCCGCAGTCGCGACAACGGCCGCGCAGCAGCCAGTAGCTCAATAGCGGCAGGTTGTCGTACCAACGCACCGGCTGGAAACAGGAGCCGCAGTGCGAGCCGGGCCACAGGACGCTTTTCTCATAAGGCAGCCGATGGGCGCAGACGTTGAGGAAGCTCCCGATCGAGGCGCCGATCAGAAAAATGACCGCGAAGACAAAGGTGAGCATGGGCGCATTCTACACAGGAGCCGCGCACTAATTAAGCGGTAGTCAAACCGCTTAGTTCGTGCGCGGCTCCTGTGTCCCATTGGCTGTCTTCCACCAGTCGTGAACCTCCCCGGCGATCACCTCGACGGAGCGGCCTTCCGTCGAGGCGATGAAATCGGCGCAGCTCTGATAGAGCGGCTCGCGCAGGGCGAGAACGTCGTTGATCTCCTGGAGAGACGCCGCCGCGGCCGTACCGGTGAGTGAAGGCCGACGTTCGGTAGTGCCGGCGTCTTCAATCAGCCGGGCGGCGAGCGTCTCGGGCAGCGCGGTCAGCCAGACGACGCGGCCTGCATCGCGCAGTCGCTCCCTGTTTTCTGGCCGCAGTACCACGCCGCCCCCGGTCGCGATGACGTGCTGGCGCAGCCGGCACAGGTCGGCGAGGACGGCGCTTTCCATCTCTCGAAAAACAGGCTCGCCGTCCTTCTCGAAGATGTCGCGGATCGAGCGGCCATGGCGCCGTTCCAACTCATGATCGGCGTCCAGCCAGTTCCAGCCGAGTCGTGCGGCGAGCAGACGGGCCAGGGTACTCTTGCCGCTGCCGCGCGGGCCGATGAGGAAGATAAGCGTCCCGTCGCTGGCGCTCCGGGCTGGTATGCTGTCACTCACTGCCCCGGCTCCTCGTCGTCCTTGATCGTGACCGGCGACAAGGCGCGCTTGACGAGTTTGCGGAATAGCTCGCGCGGAGCCTCGCGGCCGGTGAACAGCCTGAATTGCAGGGCCGCCTGGCGCACGAACAGCTCGACGCCGGTGACGACGTGGCAGCCGCGGTCTCTGGCTTCCTTCACGAGCAGCGTCGTTTCCGGCGTGTACACCGTGTCGAAGACGATCAGTCCCGTCTTCAACAAGCTGTGATGAACGGGGCTTTCATCGACGTTGGGGTGCATGCCGACGGAGGTGCAGTTGACGAGCAGGTCGCACAGGACGTTGTGTCGGCCGCCCCATTCGACGTGTTTACAGCGGGCCTCCTCCGCCAGCTTCTGGGCACGGTCGGGCGTGCGGTTGGTGATGGTCACTGCCACCCCTTCACTCAACAGGGCGAAGACCACCGCGCGGGCGATGCCGCCGGCGCCCAGGACGAGGGCTGTGCGTCCGGCGAGCGGCCGGAAGGGGTCGTTCGGCGGCGGATGGGTCGGCAGGTTGTTCCGCAGCGACTCGATGACGCCTTGATAATCGGTGTTGTACGCCAGGAATTCGGTAGGGCTTCGTTCGGGAGGGGCCGCCGGTTGATCCAGCGTGATTCCCGCGCCGGCGCCAGTGAGTTTCCACGCTTCCCGGCGGACCAGCGTGTTCGCCGCCTGGGTCTGCGTCACGGCATCGTCTTTCACTTCCGCCAGCGCTGCGGCCGCCTCCTTGTGCGGGATCGTCACGCTGTAACCCCTCACGTTCAGCCGCTCGAACGCCTTGACGGTCGCCTCAAACTCGCTGCGCGGCACCCGAAACGGCAGATAGACGGCGTTGACGCCAAGCTGGCGAAACGCCTTGTTGTGGATGAGCGGGCTGAGGCTGTGCGCCACCGGGTCGCCCAGGACGCCGAACACCTGCGTCTCGGCATCGATCTGCGGGTAGAAATAAACCGTCCTCATATCGTGCAGCGACGGCAGACCGGGGGCGATGCCGCGCTCCGGGTTGAAGGCGGCGTAGGTAAACGGAGCGCCGAACTTGGCGCCGAGGATGCGCGAGGCAAAGCCCATGTCGCCCATGCAGAACGCGACGGTCGGCTTCGCCGGCGCTTTGAGCAAGTCGAGAACGCGCAGGTTATCGCTCGGCGTCTGGGCGCGGACGGCGATCTTGACGACGTCGGCGTCCGCCTTGCACATCTTTTCGTGAATCTGCTCCAGATCGGCGGGGACGGCCTGGAGGTTGTGATAGCTGACGATGCGCTTGACCTTGCCGAAGCGCGGGATGGCCGAGATCACGTCGGATTCGAGGTCGATCCAATCGACGCCGGCGACGATGGCCTGGCGGAGAAGCATCTTGCGGGCGTCTTCGGTGCCGGGCCAGCGACCGCCGTCCACCGGCCGCCGCACCGTGGCGAGGATGCGGCACGGCTTATCATCGAGGAGTCGTTTGAAGTCAGGCGGCTTGGCCAGAAAGTCGAGGCGCAGCTCGATAAACCCCGCCCCCTGTCGGGCGGCTTCTTGGATCTCGGCCATGACCATCTTGTGCCGGGTGCGGCCGATGACCACACAGATCGGATCGACGCTGACTAAGCTCTCCACGACTCCCCTCGCCGTAATGCCGGATGGCGGGTTCATGCCTGAGTAGACCACTGTAGCGGTCGGGGGGCGGCGTCGCAAGAACGGCCCCCTGGAGCCGCGGCTATCTCCGCCACTCGCCAGGTGGGTCCGCCACGGTTGGCGGACGTTCTTGTCAACGTAAACGGATGTTGACCATGATGTTGCGGCTGTGCTACCTAAGCCGGATTTACTTGCGGTATTGCTCGTCGGCGACCTGTTCCATCCAAGCAACCGCTTTGCCGTCGAGCTTCTCCTGAACAGCGAGGTGCGTCAGCGCCGTCGTCGGCGTGGCCCCGTGCCAATGCTTTTCACCCGGCGGAAACCAGATCACGTCGCCGGGCCGGATTTCCTCGATTGGCCCACCCCAGCGTTGCGCCCAGCCGCAGCCGGCCGTCACGATCAAGGTCTGGCCGAGGGGATGCGTGTGCCACGCGGTCCGGGCACCCGGCTCGAAGGTGACGCTGGCACCAGCGACACGCCCCGGATCGGGTGCTTCGAACAGCGGATCGATGCGAACCGTGCCGGTGAACCAATCTGCCGGCCCTTTGCCGGACGGCTGTGAGCCACTTCTTTTGATGTCCATGTTCAGTCCTCCTTTACAAGCCTGAGTCGCCAGCGAAGGAGAGGGTGAATTCTTCGCTGACGCGTCAGGCTGGTGTTGTGACATGTCGTTGTCATTGTTCATGTTATTATTGCGCAGACCGTAACGCGGCCAAGCCGCAACGAGTTAGCAACCACACAAAACCAGTCTGGCTGAAAGCTGTTAGCTATTAGCTATAAGCTGTCAGCCAGTACTCGGCTGCACTTCTCCGCAGCTTGCGGAGAAGCTCAGAGGTAAGAATCTAAAGCGTTTCGTCATTGTAAACTCCACTCTGCC
>JBBQPD010000352.1:0-6458 GCA_038331535.1 Gemmatales bacterium
TGGGGGTGATTCTGCGGCGGGTTTGTGGGTTCTGAGACGTTTCGCCGCCACCGGTTGGGGGTGCGCGTTTTGGGGCGACCCCCCGCGCCCCCCTTTGGGGTCGCGGCTAAACAATCATATCGCACATCGTTTACACAAGCATCACAGACCGCGCGCCCGTCCCGGACCGCCCATCCCGGTCTTGCCGAGCGGAGTCGAGTCATCCTTCATCGCGCCCGGATCCTGGTTGAGATACTTGTTCGGCAGCACGGGCGCATTGGTATAGCGTGGATCGTCGGGGGGCAGGTTATACACCTCCGGATTCTTCGGCGGGCGCAGGATCGCTTCGTTTTTGCAGCCGGTGTGCCAAAGAATCGCGCTCAACAAACCCATCGTGCATAACGCTTTGCGCATGGAGTCCCTCCCGCCGCGCGGCCTCCGTTCCCCCGTCGCCCTGAGTGGCGGCAGAAGATAACGAGTCGCCGCAGCGGGTCAAGACCAATGTGGCAACATTCCGCAGATCGAGGTGTTGCCTACTTTGCCAGCAAGTCACAACCGCGCACAACGACGTAAACCGCCAGGAGGACAATCACCAGGCTGCCGGTCAGTTTGAGCGTTTCGAGCAGCCAGCGGCGCAGACCCCGTTGCGACCGATCTGTTCGCGTTCGGCGGAACATCACGGCCAGTCCAACCGCGCTCAGCATCAGCAGCCCGAGGCAGCCGGCCAGAACCCAGAGCGACTTGCCGTTCTCCTGAGCTTCCATGAGGAAATAGCCGAGCCACAGCAGGAACATGCCGCCAACGACGGCGCGCATGCTGACGCGCGTTCCTCCCGGTTGCATGACGAGTCTCCCTGTCCGATCCGGCCCGCGGCGTAGAATGGTCCGCTCGCCTCGTCATTCTAGCCGGAGCCTGGGACCATGAGGCCGCCGCCCGACTGGCAACTACCGCCCGGCGTCAACCGCGGTCTCTGGGACTACCTGCACGACGCCGACCTGGCACGCAACTACGACGCCGGCCTTGCCGGCTCCTCGCTCTTTCATGTCGATCTGGAATACGTGCGGCGACATTGTCCGACTCCGGGCCGGCTCATCGACCTCGGCTGCGGCACCGGCCGGCTGCTGCTGCCGTTCGCGCGCCAGGGCTACCGCGTCCTCGGCGTCGATCTCTCGGCCGAGATGCTCAAGGTCGCCGCCGAGAAGGCCCGCGCCGCCTCGGTCGCCGTCGATCTGCTCCACGCCAACTTGACCGCGCTCGAAGCGATTCCTGACGCTTCCTTCGATTACGCCGTGTGCCTTTTCAGTACCCTGGGCATGGTGTTGGGCGCCGACCAGCGCCGTGCCGTCGTCGCCCATGCCTATCGGTTGCTGCGGCCCGGCGGCCGCTTCATCCTGCACGTCCACAACCGCTGGTTCAACTTCTGGGATCCGACAGGGCGAAAATGGTTGATCCGCGACTGGCTGCGCTCGTGGCGCGAGGGTGAATCCGGCGATCGCGTCATGCCGACACATCAGGGCATCGCGGGATTGACGCTGCACCTGTTCACACGGCGCGAAGTCATTCGTCTGTTGAAGGACGCCGGTTTTCGCATCGTCGAGGCGCGGCCGATCGGCTTGCAACCGGACGGCAAGTTGCGCTATCCCTGGTGGTTCGGAGGACTACGCGCTTATGGCTACCTGCTCGCGGCGGAGCGATAGTAAGAGCGTTCGGAAAAAATGCGCGGATCAACAGTTGGCTGACAGCTATCAGCTATAAGCTGACAGCTTTCAGCCAAAGAAGCATGCCTTTCAAAGGCTCTGTTCCGTTCCCGACCTGGTAGCAGTTGCATCGATTTTGACGAAGTTACAAGTTGCACCGCTCCCATCCGTGCTGATCGAGCAGCGACAATAATGACATAACTAATTGAATGCACGTCATTTAAGATAAGACCGATTATCGGCGACGCCATTGGCACCCGACCTGCATTCGTAGTGAATCGACCCGATCAGATACTCATTCCTGTACGCGCAAGTCCCCCTGACCCATTTTGAAGGAGCCACCCGTCCCCCCGGGTGGCTCTCCTCTTTTTCAGGCTGAGGAAACGCGCGAAACGGCAAGCCGGGGTCACGCAATAACTTCGAAGATGGTGGCGATGCCCTGGCCTGCGCCGATGCACATCGTCGCCAGACCGAATTGCTTCTTGCGGTCCAGCAGGGCGTGAATCAGCGTCGTGGCGATGCGGGCGCCGCTGGCGCCGAGCGGATGGCCGATGGCGATGGCGCCGCCGTGAACGTTCACTTTCTCCGGGTTCGCCTTGAGCAGTTTGATGACCGCCAGCGTCTGGGCGGCGAACGCCTCGTTGATCTCGATCAGGTCGATGTCTTCGAGCTTCAGACCGGCGCGCTCCAACGCCTTCTTCGTCGCCGGCACCGGGCCGATGCCCATGACCGACGGATCGACGCCGGCGACCGCCATGGCGCGGACACGCACTTTCGCTTTCAGGCCGAGTTCCTTGGCGCGATCTTCGGACATGATGAGCAGGGCGGCGGCGCCGACGTTGAGCGGGCTGGAGTTGCCGGCCGTCACCGAGCCGCCGTCCGGCATGAAGGCCGGCTTGAGCGAGGATAGCGCTTCCAGACTGGTGTCGCGGCGGATGCACTGGTCCTCGTGCATCGTCTTGCGCCGCCCCTCCTCGTCCCGACCCCAGGTTGGAACGATTTCGCGCGCGAACTTGCCCGAGTCGGTCGCCTGCGCCGCCAACGTGTGGCTGCGCAGAGCGAACTCGTCCTGTTCCTTACGGCTGATCTTGTAGCGCAGGGCCAGATTCTCGGCGGTCAGGCCCATGTGCATCACCGCCGGGCTGTGGCGGAAGTAGAGCCGGGGACTCACGTCGAAACCCAGCTCCATCGGGATGTGGTGCATGTGCTCGACGCCGCCGGCGATCTGCACGTCCTCGCACTCGGCGGCGATGCTCTGCGCGGCCTGGTGGATGGCCTGGAGACTGGAGCCGCATAGCCGGTTGACGGTGGCCGCTCCCGTCTCGACCGGAAGCCCGGCGATGAGCGCCGCCATCCGGCCGACGTCGTAGCCCTGTTCGTTCTGCTGCTTGACGCAGCCCCAGTGAATATCCTCGACCAGCGACGGCTGCACGCCGGCGCGGTCGAGTAACGGCCGCAGGATGTCGGCCGCCAGATCGTCGGCGCGCACGTCGCGGTAGATGCCTTTTTCCGGATGCGCCCGCCCGACGGGGGTGCGGGCCGCTTCGATAACGACAGCGCGTCGCATGGGGAATCTCCTTTTATCGAATTGTACCGCAATGGTAGAGGGAAGTGAATGGATCAGACCCTCACGAGCCGCGACCGTCAGGGAGCGCGGAGACCAACGCTCCCTGACGATCGCGGCTCGTGAGATTTTTCACTCCTGCGTTTCAGTCGCCGCGGAACGCAACCAGTTCCAGTCGTTCCCCGTGTGCAGCACAAGGAACGCATGGTCGGCGTCCTGACGGACCACTTCGATGCGGTACTGGAAACTGCCCGACGAAGCGAGGTTGGCCGGTAGGTTCTTCAGGTCGAATCTTTGCGCGGACAGGAGATAGACCAGGGCGCGATCGTGGGCGGATCGCTTCTCCTCACGATTGACGAAGACGAGCATCGGCACCCCCCGTTCGTTCTGGAACTGCGCCAGCGCCGGAGGTGCGGCCAGATGGAGATAGTTCAACTCAGCCGGGATAGGCGCATCCGAGTTGAGGGCGCGCAACGCTTCCTGCACCTTTTCGGGTGTCGGCGAGATGCGGAGCTGGACCAGGAAGTCGATCGTGTTATCGGGATTGATCGGCGTCGGCCCGCCCCGGCTCCAGCGCACGAGACCCCACACGGCCAACAGGATAGCGGCGGCGACAGCCACAGCGCGGACGGCGTGACCGATCCGATGCCGATACCAGTCGCCGCGCTCGGCGCCGAGACGGGCCATGAGGTTTTTGTGTAGGAGGGCGGGCACTTCGACTCGGCACATGGCCCGGCCGACGCACTCGTCCAGTTCGCGCTCGAAGCGCGCGCAGGGACCGCAATCCGGACACTGATCGAGATGGCCGGCCAGTTCTTCCGCGTCTCGGGGTTCGAGCTCGGAAGCGTTCGGCCGGGCGAAGTCGATCAACAAGCGGGCGGTTTTACAATCCATCGGTCGCCCTCCCGTTCCGCGGACCGTTGACCGATACCGGCGCCTCCCGCGATAGGAGGCGCGACCGGAGAAAGGTCTTGGCCCGCGCCAAGCGCGACATTACCGTCCCGAGGGGGAGATCCATCTGCTCGGCAATGTCGCGGTAACTGAAGTCCTCGAAATAGTACAGGATTATCGGCGTTCGGAATACCTCAGATAGGTCGTTCAGAACCTGCTGCAGCTGTTTTGGGTCGATCTCCGGTAGAGGTTCGGGAGACGCCTCGGCGATGTCGCCGAGGTCGTCCAGCGAAATGCACGCCTCCTGTTTACGGGATCGGACCCGGTGCAGATAGGCGTTCCGCAAGATACTGAACAACCAGGGCTTGGCCCGGTCGGGGTCGCGCAGCTGGGTGAAGTTGAGCTGGGCCTTGCAAAACGCGTCCTGAGTCAGGTCTTCCGCATCCGCGGCCGAACCGGACAATCGGTAGGCGTACCGATACAGGGCGACGTAATGCTCGTCCACCAGGCGCTGCACAGTCCGCTGACTGCCGGGCATCCTCATGGTGCAGTATCCTCTATGAAACATGAACCCGCCACGGGCGATTTATTCCCTGACGCACCGAAATAATCATTTTCGGCCCTGGCGTGTCCCCGCAGTCCATAAGGTACGGCTCTATTCCTCCCACCGCCAGAAGAAAATGTGGCCTTTCATCTGGCTATCCGTTCACTCGTCCTGGCAGTTTCTTGAAAGCTTTATCAAATCCGATTGTTTTTCGGGAATAAACGAAAGCCCCGCGCATCCTATCTGTTGCACCGTCGGCCAGAGGGGTCGATGGCGAAAGTCACTCTACGATTTGACATCTTGAAAGGACGGTTTCCCCGTGAAGAAGCTGTTCGCATCGCTTCTCGTCGCCGGTCTGCTCGTTTCCCTGACGGGCTGCCCCAACGCTCCGACCACTTCTACCGCGTCGAAGCCCGCGCCGAAGCCTGACAGCACCAAGAAGGATGACGTCAAGAAGGATGACGTCAAGAAGGATGACGTCAAGAAGGATGACATCAAGAAGGATGACATCAAGAAGGATGACATCAAGAAGGATGACATCAAGAAGGATGACATCAAGAAGGACGATGTCAAGAAGGACGATGTCAAGAAGGACGACGTCAAGAAGGACGACATCAAGAAGGACGACATCAAAAAGGACGACGTCAAGAAGGACGACGTCAAAAAGGACGACGTCAAGAAGGACGACGTCAAGAAGGATGACATCAAGAAGGATGACGTCAAGAAGGACGACGTCAAGAAGCCAGAGGATGAGGCCAAGAAGAAGGCTGCCCAGAAGGCCGTCGATGACGCCCAGACCGCTCTGACCGCCGCCGAGAAGGCCGTGGCGGAGGAGAAGGACGAGGCGAAGAAGAAGGATCTGCAGAAGAACGTCGAGGACGCCAAGAAGAAGCTCGACGAAGCCAAGAAAACCCTGGCCGACATCAAGTAATAATCCGCGGAACTTCCTCTCCTCACTTGAGGCAGAAGTTCAAGCGCTAGAGAAGGCTCTTGCTACGAGCATGGAGAGCCGCGACGCACTGGTTCGCCCGACCGTCGAGAGCATGGTGTTTTCGGCGGTCTGAATGAAGGTGGAATCCCGGCGAAACGAATCCCGGGTTTTCGTATCGTGGAAAAGATCATCGAAAGGATGGTTACACCGTGAAGAAGATTTTTGCATCGCTGTTCGTTGCGGGTCTGATGTTCTCTGGCGTCGGCTGTGGCGGCACCGCCACGACCGAAACCGCGAAGAAGGACACCGCGCCGAAGCCCGACAAGGACAACAAGGACAACAAGACGGATAAGACCAGGCTCCAGAAGGCCGTCGAGGAAGCCAAGGCCGCCGTGGACAAGGCCGAGACCGCCGCGAAGGATGCCAAGGACGCCGTGAAGAAGGACGCCGACAAGGCCGTCGAGGAAGCCAAGAAGGCTCTGGCGGATGCCCAGAAGGCTCTGGACGGCGCCAAGTAACGATGGCGTAAAGTCAATTTGCACGGCGTTGAAGGCAGCACGCGGGCGGCAGACACACTGCCGCCCGCGTGCTGTTTTCGTTTCACCTTCGCCGCGCGGGCTGCCGGCCGTATAATCAGCGCCGGCGTAATTTATCCGTGACGCCCGTTCCACTGCCGCCGACGAGGAAATAAGGCATGCGAATTCTATTCGCGATAGTACTGACAGTCCTCGCCGTCACCCTGTCCGGCTGCGGCGGGAACGCCGATAAAGAGAAGTACAAAGATCAGGATCGGCCGCGCTCCACGGATGACAAGCCCGCGAAATAGAAGGGCTACGAGCCGCGACCGTGTGG
>JBBQPD010000353.1:0-6452 GCA_038331535.1 Gemmatales bacterium
GCGACGAGCCATGAACACTTGGTTGGAGACAGCGCGGGGACAACTCACGAAAGGAGCGCGTTTCCAACGAGAGTTGGCCAAGCAGCAGTACTACCAGCGTCGCCATGCTCAAGCGCGGCGATCCCACACGAAAACGCGCAAGGCCCTGTTGGGATCCTTGGGCATTGATGCCGACCGTATCAAAGCCTGCATTCCCCGGCCGCCAACCTGAAACCCGATCGGCTATACTGTTCTCAACGCAGGACTTCCGTCATTGCGAGAAAAAAAGTGGCGCTGTCCAATTAGGGGAGGTGGTCCGAAGCATCGGCCAACTCCAAGCGGAGCCACGATTTGGCGTAAGCCCAATCGGCGTCGGCCGTTGATTCGGCGATCCCGAGCGCGTCCGTAGCCTGGCGAATGGTCAAGCCGGCAAAGAACCGAAGCTTGACTAATTCCGCTTTTCGACTGTCGTGGTTGGCCAGCTTGTTCAGCGCTTCGTCCAACGCGATAAGATCGACATTCCGGCTCGGAGCTGCCAATTGCTCATCCTGCAGTTCCACGCGCTGGAGTTGTCCGCCGCCTTTGGCGCTTTTCTTGTGTCGAGCTTGCTCGACGAGAATCCGTCGCATGGCCTCAGCCGCGGCGGCGAAGAAGTGGCCGCGGCTGTTCCAGTGCTGGTCTTTCTCGGTATCCACAAGACGCACGTAGGCTTCATGCACAAGGGCAGTCGCCTGGAGCGTCTGGCCTGGCCTTTCTTGCGCCAGCTTTTGAGCCGCCCGCTTCCGCAACTCGTCGTAGATAAGCGGCAAGAGCTGCTCGGCGGCGCGCGCGTCGCCTTGCTCAATGGCAGACAGGATTCGTGTGACGTCATTCTTTGCAATGCCCCAACCGGCTCACTGAGTGTGAAATGTCCGTGTCGATGCAGACGCGGACAGCGGAGGTCCCGCTCTGCAGGCTGGATGTCCGCCGGTTCCGAAGAAGTGCTTCGCGAAGAGGAAGGCACCAGGGATGAAGGGCATCGCTATTCTAAGCGAACCGTGGAGTGCTGCGCGAAAATCTTGTGTTGTGCATGCACAAGTGGCGCCTCCCGCTGACATTTCTTGCTGATGAGCCTTGAGCCCACCGTCAGGCATAGCCAAGGCATCGCGGTTCGAGCGACTACTAACATGCCAGCAACGACGGAATCGCCGGCGGCGATGGGCAACAGTTCCGGCGGCTCGGCCGCGCTCATCATGGCCTGGTTCCGCACCGACCTGTACCACCGCGTCCTGACCACGTCGGGCACGTTCGTGAATCAGCAGTGGCCGTTCGATCCCAAGTTTCCTGACGGTGCCTGGGGGTTTCACGAGACGCTCATTCCCAGGAGCCCCAACAAGCTCATTCGGCTGTTCATCTCCGTCGGCGACTACGATCTGCTCAACCCCAACGTGATGCGCGACGATATGCACGACTGGGTGGAAGCCAAGCCGGACGAGGCCGATCAGAGTCCACGTTTCCCACGGAGGCGGTAACGCGCCGGTTTGGGGAGTTCCCAGAGGGCCGCCGCGAGATCGACCGGCTCGGGCTCCTGGGCACGTGAGAAAGCGGCCAGAAGTGCGTGGAAGCGGGCGTCCATCGGGATTCTCGGCTCGGTCCCACACCTTGCGGGGAAGTTTGCGGGCGAGTCGTCTACATTATCAGGTAGCGACGCCTGCGAGGAAGAGAAGCTGTTGAAGCGCAATGGCGGCAGGAAAGAGGCAAACGGATGTCCGATAGCAGCGACCCCGATCCTATCCCGATTACGGAACCGGATGCTGAGTCCGAACTTCACGCCGCGCTCGGTGAAGGCGACCCGCAGCGGGTCCGCTCCCTGGTCGAGGCCGGCGCTGACATTCACTACAAACGGGCGCACGGGTACGACGCTCTGGTGGACGCGGTTCACGGGCGCGATGTCGAAAGTGACCCACGGCTGCTAGAGTTGCTCACGTTACTCGTGGAGTTCGGCGTCGCTATTTCGGGCATAACATCCTATGCGGAATCTGGCCTTCGCGTGTTGTCGCGGCTCGGGCGGTTCGACGCGGTCAAACTGCTCCTGGAAGCCGGGGCGGACAAAAGCCAACTCGAGTGGTCGCCGCTCATCGAAGCCGTCGCGCTGGGTTCGCTCGCCGATGTGTAGACGGCCCTCGCCCAGGGCGCGGCGCTGGAAGACCGGGATTATGGGTCAAGGACGCCTTGGCTGATTGCTCTCCAGAACGGAGACCTCGCCAAGGCGAAGTTGCTGCGCGAAAGCGGCGCGGACCTGACCGCGTGCGGGCGATGTGGCCGACCGCCGCTGTTCTACGCGATACAGGGCCATCACCACGACGTGCTGCGCTGGCTGCTTGCTGAGGGGGCGAGCGTCAATCAGACGGACGAATTCGGCACTACGGCATTGATCGAAGCCGTTCGAGAAGGCGACCCTGAGTGCGTTACTATCCTCCTCGATGCGGGGGCCGACGTCGGGGTGAACGCCAACGGCACGGCCCTCAGCGGCGCCAGGTCTCGCGAGTTGATCAGGCGACTGCTCGACGCCGGGGCCGACCCAGCGGACGCCGATCAGCGAGTGATTCTCGGGCTTCAGGCGACCGGAGATGATCCACTGGCCGCGGTCTCTCCGGACGATTTCCGGCAAGCCTTCACCCGATCTTTCGGCCAGCGCAACCCTGACCGGATGGATTTCCCATTCTGGCATGCCATGATCCGCAGCGGGGTCTCGGCTTACGAGGGAGGTCGGCGGTTCGAAGAGAAGGGCCGCACCCTCCGGGAACCGGTCTGGTGCGCGCAACGGTACGGCCAGTCGCTGACTCTTCTGCCCGATGGCCGCGCCGTGCAGATCGGGGGTGAGCACGAGGACTTCTACGACGCCGATTTCTGCATCTACAACGATGTCTTCGTTTACGAGGGTGACGGGACGGTCGCGATCTACGGCTATCCGGAGGCCGATTTCCCGCCGACGGACTTTCACACGGCCACCCTGCTCGGCGACTACATCTACGTGATCGGCTCCCTTGGTTACATGGGAACCCGCCGGTATGGAGAGACGCCGGTGTACAGGCTCGACATCCACACACTACGGATGGACCGCCTCGACGTGGGCGGCGAAGGGCCGGGATGGCTTTTCAAGCATCGGGCGGTTGCTGTAAGCCCTCACGGAATCCGCCTCTGGGCTGGAACTGTGGCCGAGGGCGGCGATAAGGAGTTGCACGACGAGGATCTCGGAGCGTTTGTTCTCGACCTCGATCGCATGCTTTGGCTGCGGGAGTAACTGGAGGAGATAGGGAACATGGCTTTGGTCATCGGCCCGTGAACGCAGCCAGGACCGCAGCATACGGCACATAAAGCGGGTGCTTCGGATGTCCGTCCTTCGTGATGGCGCGTGTGACTGGCTGAATGCCGAGTTGATCGAGCTAGTTCAGCACGGCCCGATCCTGGGCGAGGAGCGTGCCGTGAACTCCCCAGTGACGACGGCAGAGATTCAGGCATTGCTAGACCCGCGCGAGTCGGCCCTGGACTCGCACCACTCTCCCCACAGCCGGGCCACTTCCCTTTTGTTCCGTCGCCACGACCTGGAACGACCGGTTCAATCGAGTGTGATGCCTGGACTGGCGCTGCCGCTCAACAGTAGCAAGCCCCGTCTCAAGTTGCCGCAGCTGAATCTTGGGTGGCAAAGAGCGAACCCAATCTGAAGTTGAGCGCCGTTTCGGGTCAGAATTCCGGGTTGGCCGGCTTTGCAATAGAACGCCGTTCTGCAAGAAAGCTCGGATTTCTGCAAGAGAAAGGGACGGCTTGCGCAGAAACCTCAGCGGCGCGGCTAGGGATTGTGCGGTCGGTCAGCGGCCGCACGAGCGACTCTCACCCGTCGCCACGCCACAAATCGCAAGCGGCTGAAGTCCCAGACCGCCATTAAAAGACATGCTATCCCACCGCCGAGCAGCCCTCCCCCGATGCCGCCTTGAAGGGCTAGGCCCAGCGGAATCGAAATTGCGCCGAGGAAGAGCGACAGCAGCGGCGGGAGTTTCGGCGGGCGGGACAGGAAAGAGTTGTCGCTCGATCCGCTCATGCGCTGCTCCATCCATAGGGACCGCACGCCATCATCGGGCAGAGGGGCGGGCCAATGGAGATAGGACGTGGCAAGGCTGGCGAAGGCAACACGAAACGGCCGCTCCGAGGTAGGAGCGGCCGTTTCGTGTTGCCTTCGCCAGCGCAGCGGAAAGTCATCGAGGGAGGAGGAGGACATTCAGCAACTGCCTGAGCCAGTGTTTTTTTGAGCGCTGCTCAAGAGCTTCCTCTAGTTCTTCCTGGTCGATCCTCCCCATGTCCGCGTCGGCAAGAACTTGAACCAGTTCTCCGCGATTAAGCGCCTCGGCAGCTTGCCGACCATTCGGCCTCTTTGTCGTGACTGATTGATTCTGCGAGGTGGCCATACTGTCACCTCCCTTGTGCCTTATGTGCTTGTTTGGGCAAGATTTAGACGATTTGGCTTGTCCGTCGTCAGCAACAGTGTCAGCCAGGCACAGTACGGCGACACTTTGAGTACCAGTTCTTCACCGTTTCCGGGAGAGAATTGGTATGGGCGAGAACTGTCGATGGACACAAGCCCCACACAAGTATCCGGAAACTCCCCCGTAGTGTCAAGGAGGGGGATCAACAAAATGCTGCGGTAAGAAGGAGGGTCCGACCCAGTAATCCTTGCTTTAGGGAAAGGATGGTGCTTCCGAAAGTCGTGGATTACGCGATGAATCTTGAATTTTGCGACGTAATAAGCCATAACATCCTTTGAATTCGATACTTGCCCGCTTTGTCGGGCGGAAGTCGTCCTCTCGCAAATGCGCATCTGCACGCCCTGCTCATCGTGAAAAATCCAGAGCGTTGCCCTCAATATGCGTCCCCTCGAAATCAGAGACATGGATTTTCGCCACGTCTCGTAGCGCCTGTAAGACCAACCTGCGGACTGATTCGCGTTCCGGGCGCCGCTCGACACTAGAAAGTCTGACAAGCGTAGCCAGCTGAGCAATCGCACCACGAACCTCGTTGATGAATTTTCGCGCCAGTTTTCGACGGACACCGCTCGTTTTCGATGAGGCGATCAGCTTGTCATAGATGTGGTTGTAAAGAAGCAAACAGGAGAGAACGGCAGAAATCGCAATGGCATGTCCCCAGGTCATGCTCGACGAATGGTCCGCTATTTTCATCCAAGTCGGCCACAAAGCGAGTCCGAGCAGAAAAAGAAGCCGAAGAAAAGTCGGGTAATCGACAAGCTGCTTCCGAAGAGCATGGGGAAGTAATTGTGCCAAAAATTCCACCAGGCACGGACGAACCGAGATGGCTCTGTTTCGCCACGTTCCCATTTGGCCAGTTCGTGCGGGTCGATCGTGGCCATGATTCAATTCCCCTCATCCAGGCTTGCATAACCGACCATCGCGCGTAACAATGATCTTATGCGTAAACGCCTAAGCAGCAAACTGGAAGAAGAGAAGCCAGCGGCCGACCAGGAGTCGCAAGCCGTCGCTGAGCCTGCGCCGGAAGCGCAACCGGCCAGCGGCGGGAAAAACCCTGCCGCTGTTGCGCTTGGCCTTCTCGGTGGCAAGAAGGGCGGACTAGCTCGCGCCGCCAAACTCAGCAAGAAGCGCCGAAGCGAGATTGCCAAGAAGGCGGCAGCGGCACGATGGAAGAAGGATTAGGTGTTTCCTCCAGCTTCGGCCCAATCGAACAGCGGAAGAGACACGTACCGAGGATGAAACCGGTTGACGAGTTCCATAAACTCGCCTTCCGTCTTGCTCAATCGCATGAGCGTCACCTCGGACCCAAGCAGTTGCAAGAGCTTTGGGTGCCCGGTCGTCGGAGTCAGCCACTTGTAGTTCTTGTCTTTTCGCCGCCCACTTTCGGTAATCGGGTTCTTCCGTTGCAGTTCGGTCAGAACCCCCGGAGCGAGACGACAGTAGACGAGGTTGTTGACGAGCTTGCCAAAGTAAGGCGGCAGCCTCATGTCGGCGCCGAACGCAACGTTTCTCAAGCGGCAGAGTTCGCGGAAGAAGTCCACCGGGAATGCACTGAGGTATGGTTGAATTTCCTTCGCCACGAACTTCTCAAGAATCCTCGCAAGCGCATCCTTCGCCCGCACGTCTTGAAATCCAGTTGCCTCATCCACCAGCGCCGTGATGCCGACTTCGGCCAGACCGCGAGTGATGATGTCCGCATTGGCAGCAACCAGCAGGTGCCCTTTTGCCCGGAGTACGCCAGCGTCGCGCGCCCGCAGCCAGACATTGCAGATTTTGGGAAGCAGTTCGGCGCGGACGCCCTTGTGGGGGATGCCGCTATGTGAACCAGACGACGGACGATACCAAATCGGCTTTTTCAGCACCTCGCTTAACTCCGTGTCCAGAAAGGGTATTATGTTCGTTTGGGCCACGAAAAGTGGCAATTGGCCACCACCCCCTGCGGCAGTATTCGCCCGT
>JBBQPD010000354.1:0-6441 GCA_038331535.1 Gemmatales bacterium
ACACCATCCTGCATGGGTTGGTCATCCTGGCACTAGAAAAGATGGAGAAGGGCGCAAAGGAGGCCATACCGGCACTGGCCGCTGCGACGAAGGACGCGCGCGCTTCCGTGCGTGAAAGGGCAGTCCTTGCGCTCGGCCGAATCGGAGACGACAAGGATACCGTGGAAGCGGTGATTGCGCGTCTGGGAGATCCCTCTGACACAATTCGTCGAAATGCCGCGATCTATTTGGGGTACATCGGAACGAAAGCAAAAAACGCCCAAATAGCTCTGAGCCAGAGCGCGAAGGATTCCGACTATAAGTTGCGTCTGTTGGCAGCCTTTGCCTCGAAACGAATCGCTGGCGACGATAAGGCCGCACTTGCCGTATTGACAGATGCTTTGGAAGACAAAGACGACGACGTTCGATACGCCGCGGGAACCGCGCTGGTGAGACTCGGGCCTGCCGGCAAAGGCATCCTTCCGCTGTTACTCTCCCGTTTACGGAAGTCGGAGTTTCGCGCCTCCGCGGTGTTGCAGGTCGCCTATGTCGGAGCAGGAAATAAGGAAGTCGTCGGTCCACTGTGCGCGGCTCTGAAAGATGCAGACCCCTTCGTTCGAGAGTCGGCGGTCTTCGCTCTTGGGACATTCGGAGCTACGGCGAAGGATGCCCTCCCGGCCCTGGAGGCGGCGCGGCGCGACAAGGACACCTCCGTCCGCAGGGCGGCGACGGGAGCATTTAGGCTGATTTCTCGCGCACGTGAACCGTAATCGGGCTGCATTGGCGTAACCGTTCGTTCGGCGCGTCGCGCGGACTATAACGCCCTTGCCGTCGAGCTTGCACCGGTTCCGCCGTTCCGGCGCGTCTCGCCCTTTCGCGGGAGGAGATAACCGGTTACAGTGTAGAGTGGCACACTTCGGTCATTCCGACCGGAGGAAGAATGCTCGCGCTTTTTCCTCATGCCGCCTTTCCGCGAGGACCACCCGTGACCAACGGCGAACGATCGCTGGCCATCTTCATCGACTTCGAGAACCTTGCCCTCGGCTTTCAGGGCCGGCGCGACCGCTTCGAGATTTCTCGTGTGCTGGAGCGGATCGTCGAAAAGGGCAAGATCGTCTGCAAAAAAGCCTACGCCGACTGGAGTCGCTTCGCCGGCTATACCGCCCCTCTGCACGAGGCGGCCATCGAGTTGATCGAAATCCCGCGCCGCGGCCAGACCGGCAAAAACTCGGCCGATATCCGCCTGTGCGTCGACGCGATGGACCTCGCCTACTCCAAGGACCACATCAACAGCTTCGTCGTCGTCTCCGGCGACAGCGATTTCTCCCCGCTGGTGTCCAAGTTGAAGGAACTCGGCAAGCACGTTATCGGCCTGGGAATGCAGGACTCGACGTCCGACCTGTTGCGCGACAACTGCGACGAGTTCATCTATTACGAAGACCTCGGCCAGTCGCCGGCGTTGGAGCCTGCCGTCAACTCGAAGCTGCCGGAGGCGAAGCGCAAGGCGTTCGCCCTGCTCATGGAGTCGCTGCTGGCCCTGCGCCGCGAGAATAAGGAGGTGCTCTGGTCGTCCATGATTAAAGACACGATGAAGCGGAAGAAGCCGTCGTTCAACGAAGCGTACCACGGCTACCGTACCTTCAGCGAACTGCTGGAGGAGGCGAAGCGCGAGGGCCTCGTCGATCTGGAGACGGACAAGCGCAGCCGTACTTATGTCGTAACGCGCTTCGGTTCGGAGATCCACGCCGAGATCGAGAATGAAACGGAGACGACAGCGGAACGGACGAAAAAAAAGTCGCGCCGCCGCCGTTCCGGCACCAAGCGAACTGCCCCCGTTGCCGCCCTTCCCGCGCCAGGCGGGCTGGTGAATCCGGAGGCGACGGCGCCGACCACGGAACAAAAGCCGGAATCCATCACTGACTCAAGGCCGCCAGCGCCGAGCGATGACGAGATCCTGTTCACGCCGGCGGAGTGAACGGGCAGGTCAATGAGACTAAAGCTGTCTCCTGTGCAGGAGAGCGAACATGAACGAGGTGCCCCCCGGCTTCGAGTGGTTTCATCCCGACTTCCACGAGAACATGAGCAAGTTCACGCTGGAACAACTGCTCCCCTACGAGGGCCAGCACATCGCCTGGAGTCGGGACGGGACGCGCATCGTGACCAGTGGCAAAGACTATGACGAACTCTTCGCCCACCTGGACGCATTGGGAGTGCCGTCGGACCAGATAGTTCATGACTTCATTGACCTCTCGGGGGCGTCGCGAGTCGGATGAGCATGCGCTTTACCTACCAGTTGCGGCGGTCCCGACAGCCTGCGATCGCCCTCGGAGGTCGCCTGTTTCGGCCCCGTCCGCTGGTCATGACGTCGATAACCGGCCCCAAGGATACTTTTGCCGATTTGGCCTTGCTTGACACCGGCTCGGACGATTCTGTCTTTCACGACCGTGTTGCCAGGCGCATCGGGTTGGACTTGTCGAACGCGCCTACCGGAATGGCGGGCGGGGTGGGTGGCGGACCAGTCCAAGTGCGATTCGCCCAGGTGGCGCTGCGCCTCACCGATGGTAGCGAATTCCGCGAGTGGACGGCGTGGATCGGGTTCACGCCCGTCCCTTTGGTGCAACCGCTCCTCGGCTACGCCGGCTGCCTTCAATATTTTCATGCCAATTTCCTCGGCGACCAGGAAGCGGTCGAACTCACCGTCAACACCCTCTATCCTGGATCGTAATTCACCCATGCCCCGAATCGTCATCATCGGCGGCGGCATCTCGGGGTTGGTGCTCGCCCGGCGCGTCGAGCAATTCCATCCCGGCGCGGAGGTCGTCGTCCTCGAACAGCAGCCGCGTGTAGGGGGCAAGATCGGCACGTTCGAACGTGACGGATATCGAGTCGAAACGGGACCAAACGGGTTCCTCGATAATAAGCCGGCAGTCCTCAATCTCTGTCGCGAGTTGGGACTCGTCGAACGACTCGTCCCCGCCAGCGAGGCGTCGGGCCGAAACCGCTTCTTGTTCCTGCGCGGACAAATGCGCGCCCTACCGGCGAGCGCCGGGGCTTTTCTCTCTAGCGACGTTCTCAGTCTCGGAGCCAAGCTGCGGTTGCTGCTCGAACGTCTTCGCCCCCGTCGGCGCTTGACGTCGGACGAATCCATCTACGATTTCGCGCGGCGCCGTGTTGGCCGCGAGGTCGCCGAGACGCTCGCCGATGCGTTCGTAACCGGCATCTTCGCTGGCGATCCGAAACTCCTCAGCCTGGCGGCGTGCTTTCCTCGTCTCGCGGCATTCGAGCGCGAACACGGCAGCGTCATGGCCGGGTTCGCCGCCGCCCGTCGGCAACGCCGCGCCGATGCCGTCGCGAATGGAGAGTCTGAGCCGAAGCGCGGACAGGTCATGTGGTCGTTTCGGGAAGGACTAGGACTTCTCGTAGAGGTACTCCGATCGCGCTTGCGTCGGCCGCCGCTTGTTGGTGTGAATGTGCGGGCGCTGCGTCGGCTGAAAAATGCCAATGTCTGGCAGGTTCACGGTGAGGGAGAGGATCGCTGGACGGCGGATGCGGTCGCCCTTACCTGTCCGTCGTATCAGCAAGCCGAACTGCTGGCCGACGTGGACCTGGAACTGGCGGAACAACTGGCCGAGATCGTCTACACGCCGGTCGCGGTGGTCGCCCTCGGCTACCGTGCATCAGAACTACCCCGACCACTGGACGGCTTCGGCTACCTGACGCCGCAGCGGGACCGTCGCGACGTGCTGGGAGTGCAGTGGTGCTCCTCGATCTTTCCTGGTCGTGCTCCGGAAGGGATGGTGTTGCTGCGGGCGTTGTGCGGCGGCTGGCACCGACCCGACGTTCTCCAGTGGGACGATGACCGCCTGCTTCGAGCAGTGCGGGAAGAGTTGACCATCACGATGGGCCTCCGCTGCGCCCGGGTCTTTCATCAGGTGGTACGCTGGGAACGGGCCATCCCGCAGTATCACGTCGGCCACCTGCGACGCGTCGCTCGGATCGAGGAACGGTCGCGGACACATTCGGGACTGTACCTCGGCGGCAACAGCTTCCGAGGTGTCGCTCTCAACGATTGCGTCGAGCAGTCCGAAGCCCTGGGCCGCCGGATATGCGCAGGCTTTACGTCATCAATGGTCGGTAGATAAGAAGCCGAGCACCGACCGTCAGGGGGCAGGGACTTCCGCCTCGTGATGGTCGCGACGCTGTCCCGGCTCTTCGCAGGATACCTCCGTCGGAAACATGGAGGGCAGCGGACGCCTGTGCGTCACCACCCAGGCCGTTGGCGCGAGGACTAATCCCACTCCTAATAGCGTCAGGCCGTCGAAGGTCTTTTGAAAACAGACCACGTCGAGACCCATCGCGAAGACGATCTGCGTCAGCCCGACCACGGCGACTTTCGTCGCCGGACCGTGCGCGAACGCCTTGGTCAGACACAGTTGCCCGATGGTCGCGGCCAGGCCAATGCCAAGCAGTTGCAGGACCGAGCCGGGGTCGGACGCGGCCAGCTTCACTGGTTCGGCAGACATCGCCCACGTCGCTAGCGCGATCAGCAGCGCGACGCCGGAGAAGTGAGCCACAACGGCCCGCGTGTCCACGTGCCGAAGCCGGTTGAGGCCCATCATGGCGACCGCCGTCGAGAGCGAGGCGATCAGCGCCATCAGTGCCGCGAAGTGATCGGTCACGGCCCCGTTCGGCCGCTGAATCACGATGACGCCCGCCAAGCCGACGACAGCGGCCAGCCAGATGGGTGCCGCGGGCATTTCTTTTTCGAGCGGCCACGAGAGCAGAGTTACCCAGATGGGATAGAGGCTGGTAATCGTCAGCACGAGCGACTGCGGCAGGCGCGTCAGGCAGTAAAACGTGCAGACCAGGCTGATGCTACCGGCGATGCTGCGCAGCCAAAGAACGGGCAACCGCCAGAGTACCATCTTCACGCGCGCGGCGCGCGCCAGTAACGATACGAGCAAGAAAGGCAGTGCCGCCCGGGCCACCGCGATGATCTGCCAGTCGTAACGCTCGCGCAGTCCGTAGGTCAGAGCGCCCATGAGCGAGAAGACGACGCAGCTGCACAGCATCCAGACAAAGGGTAGCGGGGAATGATTCGTCACAGCGTCTCGGAAAAGATGAGCCGCGCGAAACGTGCTTGGCGTTTCGCGCGGCTACTCGGCTGGAAAGAGTGCGGTCACTCCATCGACACTTTCAGCAGCACCGACTTCGCGGCGTGTTCCGTGTTTTTGCCTTCACGCCGGGCCAGGATCACAATCGGGTGCATCGTCGGCTGTACCCACGGTTCGCAGTAAATCGCGAACGTGCGTGTTGTCTCCTTCTCGGTGATCAGGATGCCGTTCAGCCCGACATCCAGCACGCGAATGCCGTGCGGCAGGCCGCGCACGTCCAGGGGGATGCGTCCGGCGAAGCCGTTACGCCGCTCGACGCGCACCGTCAAGCGTGTCTCGCTCCCCGGTCTGACTGAGACCGCGGTCTGTTCGGTCGTCGTCACGATGTCGCCCGGCTCAATCACCTTCGGCAATTTGCCCGTCGCTTCGCGCACGACTTCCTTGCCGTCGATGACCGCCTTCGCGACCAGCTTCAGCGGCGGTGCGTTCGCGGCCACGGTCGCTCCCGGTTCGGCAAAGAGCGCGAAACTCGTACTATTCTCGCCGGCCGGTATCGAGGTCTCGGGAGCGCTGAAGCCGGGAGGGAGGTTTTCCAATTTCAAAGCAATCGCCCCGTCGAACTCGTCGCTGCGCTCGGCGTTCACGGTGATCGACAGCGCGGCCCCCTTGCTCACGGCGGGATCGGTCGGAGTGAAGCTCACCGAGAATCCTGGCCGAGGCGGACGAACCGTGAGACGGTAGGCATTCTGCGTCCCGCCGAAACCGCGGGAGTCTCGGAGACGCACTTGATACCCGCCATCCGCCGGCGCGTCGAAGACCAGACGCGAGTCCTTGCCGAATCCTTCGCCGCCGTCGTCGTTCCGATAGTAGAGCGTGACGACCGGCAAGCCGTTTGCGGGAAAGGTCGTGCCGGGAGGATGAATCAGAACCTTGTACATCGGTTCGCCCAGCGCGTGATGAGCCGGCGTCGTCCCGAGCAAGGCGCTCCGCTGGCCGCCGGCTGAGAAGAATTGACAGTCGTCGTCCGGCCCTTTCGGCAGGGCACGGATGCGCACCAGTTCGCTGCCTACGAGAAGATAATCGTTGACGGCCAGCTCGCTCCACGTGTCCAGGCGGATTCCCGTCGCGGCGGAGTCGTGATCGCGGAAGGTGACGTAGGTTTTCGCGAGGCTGCGCAAGGTGGCGCGTGGCAGCAACTGACCTTTGTCGTCGAGAATTTCGATGACCGAATCGAGGGGCGAGCCGAGGCGGCGAGCGTTTACCTCGACGAGCAGCCGCTGCCCTTTCTTGGCCTGGAAACGCCAGGTGTCGGCCGATCCCGCTTTGTCGAGAACGCCGTTCGCCGTTC
>JBBQPD010000355.1:0-6432 GCA_038331535.1 Gemmatales bacterium
GGGGTTTTTTACGTCGTCCACTTTCCGGGGGCCAATGGGGTGGTTAAACACCGTTGTTTGGTTTACCGACCCGGCCACAAGGCGACGGCTACGGAAACCAAACCTCCTTGGTGAACCCACTTCTGGTTGGCCCCTTCGGGACGAGGAACGGCGGATTCCGCGCCACATTTTCTGTCTGCATCAGACCCAATGCTTCCGAGTAAGTAAACATGAATCACACCCACCACAGCGCGGCCGTAGCTTTTCTGATTCTCTTCACCGCCAGCGCGGCCCGCGCCGGTGACTGGCCCGGCTGGCGTGGTCCCACAGGGCAAGGCGTCAGCGACGAAAAAGACCTGCCCTTGACCTGGAACGGCAAAACCGGCGATGGCGTCCTGTGGAAAGTGCGCCTGCCTGGACAGGACGCGAAGGCGAAACAGGACCAGAACCAGTCAAGCCCTATCGTCGTCAAGGGGAAGGTGTTCCTCAGCGCCAGTTACTGGCCCGCCGGAACCGTGCCGGGGAAAGAGTATCCCGAACATCACGTCGTCTGTTACGACGCCGCGGACGGCAAGCAACTCTGGGACGTCACGGTCAAACCCGGTCCGTGGAAGCTGACCGACCTGCGCGGCGGCTACACCGTGCCGACGCCGGCCTGTGACAGCGAGCGCCTCTACGTCGTCTTCGGCTCGGCCGTGATCGCCGCCCTCGACCTCGAGGGGAAACCTGTCTGGCGGCAGGAAATCGTGCCGTTCGACTTTGACGTGACATTGGCTCCCAGTCCGGTCGTGTACGGCGAAACGGTCCTCCTGCACTTCGACTGCGTCAAGAAGACGTCGTCGCGGCTCGTCGCACTCGATCGCAAGACCGGCGCCGTGAAATGGGAGGAGAATCGCCCGCAAAACAGCTTCAGCCACAGCACGCCCGTCGTGGCGCGGATCGGCGAACGGGACCAACTGCTCGTCCCGACCTCGAACGGCTTGCAGGGGGTCGATCCGGACAACGGCAAGCTGTTGTGGTGGTGCGCCGGCAACGGCGATACCGTGTCGCCCGTCTTCGGCGCCGGCGTGGTGTATGTCGATAGCGGCCGCGGCGGCTCGGGCATCGCCGTCGATCCAACCGGCTCCGGCGACGTGTCGAAAACGCATCTCAAATGGAAGATGCCTGGTCCGGAAAGCTTCGCCTCGCCGGTGATCGTCGGCGATCATCTGTATCGGCTTAACAACTCGGGCGTCCTCAAGTGCATCAAGCTGGCGACCGGCGAGGTCTTATCCAGCGAAAGACTGGAAGGCGTATCGACGGCGTCCAGTCCGTTTACGACGCCGGACGGCCGCATCTACCTGGCCAGCGCGGGCAAAACCTACGTCCTCAAGGCGGGACCGAAGCCCGAAGTGCTGGCGGTCAACGACCTGGGCGACGGCACCTCGCCTCAGGAATCGCCGTCCGCAGCGGCCGCCGGCGGCCGTATCTACCTCCGGGGCCGGCAATACCTCTACTGCATCGGCAAGAAATGAGAACGGTACGCCGACCAACTCCAGCTTGTCACACGTCCCGAACACGAGAACCCATCACGGCAACAACTCGGCGACAGCAATGCGAGCGACTTCGACGCCGTCGAGAACGAACGGCACCTCCTCGTCGCGGCGGTAGTCCTGGCGCGTGCGGTATCTGGGTTCGTCGCAATCACCGGTCGGATCGGTGTAGACTTCGACCTGTTCGTCGTTGATGTTGATGATCCAGTAAAGCGGGATACTGGCACGTGCATAGATGCGGGCCATCTTCGTCCGATCATCCTCTAGGCTCGAATCGGCGACCTCAACAATTAATCCTACGTGCGCGGCCGTCGGATGTCGCGTAATGTAATCCACAACCATGCCGCGCACTACCGCCGTGTCTGGCTCGGGCTCGCTCGTCGAGAGCGAGATTGGTTGTTGTACGCGACGTGACCAGCCGCGAGGCAAGAGCGACGCAAGGCGATCTGCCGTGAGAGTGACTACTACAGCATGCGGGGGATTGATTGTCATTCGATGTACCAACCAGCCTTCGCGCAACTCGATCCGCTCTCCCTCACGGAGAATACCGGCAGCGATCAGCTTGTGATATTCATCCAACGTAAATCGTCTCATTATTAGCCCGACTGGTGGGAGGGAATAGAGAACTGTTGGCGTAGTCATCAGCGCGGTCATCGCGTCTCACCTCCCGATTACTTGCCGAACACCTGCCGATACGCCTCTTCGCCGAAACCCACAATCAACATCCTACCGCGCCGAATTGTCGGCGCCTTGAGGTTGCCGGTCGGGCCGAGCAGGTGCGCCGCCAGCGTGTCGTCGTCCGGCGGCGCGTCCTTCATGTCGAACGTCACGACCTTCTTGCCGCGCGCCGCGATGACCACGTCGGCTGTTTTCGCGAGCGCCAGCGCCTCGTCGCGGCCGAAGCGCTTCTTGGCCGCGTTCACCACTTCGCCGGCTTTCGCGAGTAGCTCTGGCCCAAGGAACCCCTGGGCCTTCACGCAGCTCGTTCAACCGCTGCGATGATAGAGCCAATCGATGGTCGCGGACATGAGAAGATCCCTCCCGTTCTGCCGCTTGCGGCTTAGCGGGCGCGCCCGCTAAGCCGCAAGCGGGGAACACTCAATACTTCATCATCCCCTTATCGACCTTGTCGGCCCACGCCAGGATGCCGCCTTTTAGGTTCGTCAGCTTGCGGAAACCCTGTTCGCGCAGGAACTGGATCGCCTTGGCGCTGCGCATGCCGCTCTTGCAGTGGACAACCATTGCCCGCTCGGGGTCCAGTTCGCGGAAGCGCTGTGCCAACGCCGGCAGCGGCAGGAGGACGCTGCCGGGGATGGTGCAAACCTGGCACTCCTCCGGGTTGCGCACGTCGAGGATGAAGACGTCTTCGCCATTGTCGATGCGTTTCTTCAACTCTTCCGGCGTGATCTCGCCGCCTGCTGCCGCGGGGGCCGGCGCTTCGCCACGGCCGACGCCGCAGAACTGTTCGTAGTCGATCAGCTGCGTCACCGTCGGCTTGTCGCCGCAGACGGGGCACTTGGGGTTGCGGCGCACCTTGAACTCGCGGAAGGTCATTTGCAGGGCGTCGTACAGCATCAAGCGGCCGACCAGCGGTGATCCGCTTCCGAGGATCAGCTTCACCGCCTCCGTCGCCTGGATGCAGCCGATCAGCCCCGGCAGAATGCCCAGCACGCCGCCCTCGGCACAGCTCGGCACTTCACCCGGCGGCGGCGGCTCCGGGTAGAGGCAGCGGTAGCATGGCCCCTGCCCCGGATAGAAGACCGACGCCTGGCCGTCGAAACGAAAGATGCTGCCGTAGACGTTAGGCTTCTTCAGCAGCACGCAGGCGTCATTGACGAGGTAACGCGTCGGGAAATTGTCGGTGCCGTCGATGATGACGTCATAGGGAGCGAAGATGGACAGAGCGTTTGCAGAGGTGAGGCGCGTCTCGTAAAGATCGACGCGTACTTCCGGGTTGATCGCCAGGATGCGGTCGCGCGCGGAGTGCGCTTTCGGCCGGCCCACGTCGGCGGTGCTGTGGATGATCTGCCGTTGCAGGTTGCTGAAATCGACGTTGTCGAAATCGACAATACCGAGGCGGCCGACTCCGGCGGCGGCGAGGTACAACCCTAGCGGCGAGCCGAGTCCGCCGGCGCCGATCAGCAGGATCGCCGACGCTTTGAGACGCTTCTGCCCTTCAACGCCGACCTCCGGCATGATGAGGTGGCGGCTGTAGCGGGCGGCCTCTTGCGGCGACAGGGACACGGCTTCGGCGCGTGCCGCGAGGGAGGGAATCTGTGCGGACATGGCGTAATCTCGGAGGATCGAGGGGTGAGCACACAGCCCCAGCCAGTGCATCACATGCAGGCGCGGCGTGCTCACCGTTCTGTTGCATGAGCCGTCGCCCGCTCATTGTATTGCTCGGTGCGTTTTCCGGGCAACAACGGCTGGACGAGTTGGCTCAGGTAGTTTCCCGGCACTGGTTGATCCAGTCCGAAGTGTTCCGGTTCGCGATCGGGGCAACGATAGGTGCCGAACAGAATGTCCATGAGGGGCGAGATGTTCGCATAGTTGCCGGCGGCGCGGTCGCGGTCGTGGTGCCAGTGATGCAATTCCGGGGCGCCGACGAACCAGCGGAGCGGGCCGATGGGCAGGCGAACATTGGAGTGAATGTAGATCGCCCAGAGGCCACGGAAGGCGATGAAGCCGGCGAGTGTTTCGACAGGGAAACCGAGGATGAATCCCGGTAGGTTGATGAGGCCGACGGTGTAAATCGAATCGAGCGGATGCTCGCGGTGCGCGGCGAGCCAGTCGAGATGTTGGGCGCTGTGATGGACCGCATGGAAGCGCCAGAGGAAACCGACGCGATGTTGAAGGCGATGGCCCCAGTAGATGAAGAAGTCGCTCAACAGCACAACCTCGATGGCCTGAAGCCACCAGGATTGCGAAGCGACGGCATGACGAACTCCTTGTGGAACGATGCCGTCAAGCCAATGGCCGAAGCGTACCAGTACCCAGAGGACGAGTCCACTCCACAGGACGTACTGACCGAGGAAGAAGCACAGGTCCGTGAACCAGGCCGGGCGAAAGAAGCGTTGCCCCGGCTTGGCGGGAAAGACGAGTTCTAGTGGGCGAAAGACCAGAACGAGGAAGATGAAACTCAGGCCGACAGAGATTGCAAGTGCGTACAGATTCATGGGACTGGCCTCGCAGTCAGAATTACTTGGACGGAGAGGGCGGTTCTGAAAGGGGCGGAACGACGTAGCTAGATTTGGACCCCGGAAAGATTTGCCGCTGTTTCGCCTCGTCAGGCGGTGGCGGAGTGTAAGGACCAATTTCGACGGTGTACTCATTACTCCCCAAGATCACTGATTTTGAGCCAGGCATGAGCGTGAATGATTTGGACCCGGGCATCAAGGTTGGGGCTGGCAGCGCGAGATCGGACGGTGGAGGCTGGGCTGGCGCGGGTTCGGCGGGAGACGGGGCGCGTTCGGTGATCCTATTGAACGCCCCGCAGCGGTAAGCGATGAGGGCGCTCGCAAGCAAAATGGAGCTGACGACGGCGCCAATCTTGAGGAGAACGTGTGGCTGTTTCACCGTGATTCCTCCGCAGTCGGTAGGGTTTCATGAACCGGACTACGGTGGATTATACCGGCGAAGTGCGTGAATTTCGTAACGGCTGCGTAACAGCCGCGCGAGTGAGCACGCAGCGCCAGCAAGTGCTGCACTTGCTGGCGCTGCGTGCTCACAGATCAGCGCAGCGCCCCGACTGCCAGCGTGCAGTTGTGCCCGCCGAAGCCGAAGCTGTTGGACAGCGCGAAACGCACCGGCATCTTCCGCGCCGCGTTCGGCACGTAGTCGAGGTCGCACTCCGGATCGGGATGATCCAAATTGATCGTCGGATGCACAACGCCGCTGCGGATCGACATGATCGTAGCGATCAGCTCGATGCCGCCGCTGGCGCCCAGCGTGTGGCCGAGCATACTCTTCGTGCTGCTGACGGCCAGCTTCCGGGCGTGGGAGCCGAAGACTTCCTTCATCGCCTTCGTCTCGGCGATGTCGCCCTGGGGCGTGCTCGTGCCGTGGGCGTTGATGTACTGGATGTCCTGCGGATCGAGGCGGGCGTCCTTCAGTGCCAGGATCATCGACCGGGTGGCGCCGATGCCATTGGGGTGCGGCGACGTGATGTGATGGGCGTCGGCTGTGCTGCCGACGCCGAGCAGTTCGGCATAAATGGTCGCGCCGCGTTTCTTCGCGCGCTCGAGCTCTTCCAGGACGAGGATGCCGGCGCCTTCGGCGAGGACGAAGCCGTCGCGGTCCTTGTCGAACGGCCGGCTGGCCCGCTGCGGGTCGTCGTTACGCCGCGACAGCGCCTTCATGTTGCTGAAGCCGGCGACGCCCATCGGCGTGATCGTCGATTCCGAGCCGCCCGACAGCATCACGTCGGCATGGCCCCACTGGATCGTGCGCAGGGCGTCGCCCAGGGCGTGGCCCGCCGAGGAGCAAGCGGTGGCGATGGCGGTGTTGTGGCCGCTCAGCCCGAAGTGGATCGAGACGATGCCGCTGGCCGCGTTGCCGATCATTTTCGGAATGATGAACGGGCTGACCTTGTCCGGCCCTTCCAGCACCAATCGGGTGTGCTGCGCCTCGTACTCGGTCAGGCCGCCGATGCCGCTGCCGAGGATCACGCCGCAGCGGAACGGATCCTCTTTCTTGAAGTCGATGCCGCAGTCCTTGACCGCCGAGACAGCAGCCGCCAGCGCGAATTGCGCGAAGCGGTCGAGGCGGCGGGGGCTTTCGCCGTCCAGCGCCGTCTCGGGATCGAAGCCCTTGACCTCGCCGCCGAAGTGGACCTTGTAGCGCGCGGTGTCGAACTGCTCGATGCTGCCGACGCCGCTGCGGCCGGCGAGCAGGGCGTTCCAGTACGTCGGAACGTCGCAAC
>JBBQPD010000356.1:0-6412 GCA_038331535.1 Gemmatales bacterium
GCCTTTTCTCAAACTGATGCTGATCGGTAAACTCGTCAGCGATCCAAAGTCCTTCGACTTCGCCAACGGTGGCAAGGTTGCCAAGTTCGGTCTTCCCGTGGACTTCGCCCGCCGCAAGAAGAACCCGACCACGGGGGAATGGGAAGGGGAGTCGTTCATCATTGATGTCAGCGCCTTTAATAAAGACAACTACAAGCTCGCCGACATCGTGTTGCAGTACCTGAAGAAGGGCAGCCAGGTCTATGTCGAAGGCCGCCTGAAACCGAACGAGTACACCGACAAGAACGGCGTGAAGGTGTTCAAGCCGGTCCTGGTGGCGGACGTGGTCGAGTTCCTGGACCCGAAGCAGGACGGTGGCGGAATGGGCTCGGGCGGCGGAATGGCGGCCAACTCCCCACGACAGGCTCCCGCCCCGCAGCGCCCGATGAATAACAACGGCGGCAACAACTACAACGAAGAACCGGACGCGATGCCGCAGTCCGGCGGCAACGGTGGTCAAGAGGAAGAGATCCCGTTCTGACCGAACGGACGTAACCGAAAGACGGGTCGATCATGGCGACAAAGACGCGAGTGAAGCAGCGCAACCAGGTTCCCAAGGGCGCCCACGGCGGCATGCAGCTGGTGCTGCTTGAGGACGTGATGCACCTCGGCAAGCAGGGCGACCTGGTCGAGGTGAAGTCCGGTTTTGGCCGCAATTATCTGGTGCCGCGCGGCTTCGCCACCGTGCCGACGGCGCACAACCTGCGGCTGCTGGATCGCTTCAAAATCCGCGTCCGCCAGGCCCGCGACGCCAAGATCGCCGACCTGAAGGGGTTGGCCGTGCAGATCTCCAAGATGGCCGGCATCACGATCGTGGTGAACGCCAACGAGGAAGGCCACCTGTACGGCTCGGTCGGCCCGGCCGAGGTCTCGAAGGGACTCAAGGTCAAGGGTATGCCGGTCGATATCGAGATGGTCAAGATGGAAGGCCACATCAAGGAAACCGGCCTGTACGAGGTCAAGCTGAACCTCGGCTACGATATCGAGTCCGCCGTCAAGGTCGCCATCGTCAAGGGACAGGATAAGAAGTAAATCCGCCGCTTGCGGCTTAGCGGTGGACCCGCCAAGCCGCAAGCGGTTTTCGGATCGCTGCCCCAGGCAGGGACGCCAGGAGGTAGGGTCATGGCCCAGGACAAAGCTTCGCCGGACCGACTGCCGCCGCAAAACCTCGACGCTGAGCGGTCTGTGCTCGGTAGTTTGCTGCGCGACAACGACGTCATCAACGACGTCGTGCCGATCCTCCACATCGAGCATTTCTACTCCGACGCCCATCGCAAAATCTACGAATCGATTCGCCACCTCTACGACAACACGCAGCGCGTCGATACCGTGCTGCTCGCCGAGGAGTTGAATCGACGCGGCCACGTCGAGGATATCGGCGGCTATGGCTATCTCGGCGAGTTGTGGGACGCCGCTCCGACCGCCGCCAACGCCGTCCATTACGCGAAGATCGTCCGCGACAAGGCACTGCTGCGCTTCCTGATCCACACCAGCACGGAAATCCTGCGCGACGCCTACGATCAGGCGCAGCCGGCCGAAGACCTGGTGCAAACGGCGGAGCGCAAGATCTTCGAGCTGAGCGACCTCGGCAGCACCGGCGAGGCGATCACGCTGTCCGACGCCCTGGCCATTGCTTACGATCGGATCGACGAGCGCAGTGCCGGCGATCACATGTCGATCAGCGGCATCTCGACGGGATTCACCGACCTGGACGAGCTGACGGCGGGACTTCAGAACGGCGAGCTTATCATCGTCGCGGCTCGTCCCTCCGTTGGAAAAACGGCATTTGCACTCGCGTTAATCCGCAATATCGCGGTGGACGGCGGCTACCCGGTCTTCTTTGCCAGCCTCGAACAGTCGCGCATCGAGTTGGCGGAACGCCTGCTGTGTTCTCACTCGCGGGTGGAGAGCCACAAACTACGCAAGGGCAACCTCAGCTCCGACGACATGGCCAAACTGATCGACGCGGGCGGTGCGCTCCGCAACGCGCACGTGTTCATCGACGATACGCCCGGCCAAAGCATTTCCCGCATCGCGGCCAACGCCCGGCGCCTGCAACTCCGCCACAAGCTGAAACTGGTGGTGATCGACTATCTCCAGCTCATTGAGCCGGAGAATCGCCGCGACCCGCGTCAGGAACAGGTGGCCCAGATTAGCAAGCGCCTCAAGCATATGGCCCGCGAGCTGAAGATCCCCGTTGTGGCATTGGCCCAGGTCAACCGCGCGTCGGAAGACCGGCAGGATCATCGGCCGCGATTGGCGGATTTACGCGAAAGCGGCTGCCTCACTGGTGAGACACTGGTAACACTCGCCGACAGCGGCGCGCGCGTGCCGATCCGCGATCTCGTCGGCCGGTCCGGCTTCCACGTGTGGGCGCTGGACGAGGTGACGTTCAAATTGAAACCAGCGGAGGTTTATCGCGCGTTCTCCACCGGCCGCAAGCCCGTGTTTCGCCTGACGACGCGGCTAGGGAGAACAATACGGGCAACCGCCAACCACAAGTTCCGCGCCTTCGATGACTGGCGGCGTCTGGACGAATTGAAAGTGGGCGACCGCCTCGCGCTTCCACGACTCGTGCCCTGTGTGGACACAAGTTCCATGACTGTGGCCGAGGTGGCGTTGCTCGGCCACCTGATTGGCGACGGATGTACGTTGCCCCGTCACGCCATCCAGTACACGACGCGCGAACTAGACTTGGCCGAAATCGTCGTCGCACGCGCGCGGGAACGATTTGGCGACCGGGTGACGCCGCGCATCTGTCGCGAGCGGAACTGGTATCAGGTCTACCTCGCGGCGGCCGAACGGTTGACGCACGGCAAGCGTAATCCGGTGGCCGAATGGCTCGACGCGATGGGAGCGTTCGGCCTACGTTCCTGGGAAAAGCGTGTGCCGGAGGTCTTGTTCCGCCAGTCGGCGGAAACTATCGGCGTGTTCCTGCGGCACCTCTGGGCAACCGACGGATGTATCCGACCGCCTAGCGGGGGCACAAGCCGCCATCCCGCGATCTATTACGCATCGAGCAGCGAGAGGCTTGCCCGAGACGTGCAAGCGCTACTATTGCGACTTGGGATCAACGCCGTGCTGCGCTCCCGCGATCAAGGACTCAAAGGCCGGACGCAGTTTCACGTCCTCGTCATGGGGCGGGAAGACATCCTCACTTTTGCTGATTCCGTTGGGGCCGTCGGCCAGTATAAATCGACCGCTCTGGCTGAGTGTCGGAAGGGCGTCGCCGCAAAACGGGCCAACACCAATCGTGACGTTATCCCGTCAGCCTTGTGGCGACGCTACGTCGTCCCCGCCATGAAGCAGCAAGGAATGAGTTCACGCCATTTTCAGAAGGCTATCGGCATGGAGTTCATGGGCACGGGCTTGTACAAGCAGAACGTTAGCCGATCGCGAATGGGGCGCATCGTGGACGTGATCGAGGGCGAGAAAACCCTCGCCTCGTTGGCCCGAAGCGACGTCTACTGGGATGAAATCCTCTCGATCGTACCCGACAGCGAAGATGAAGTGTTTGACCTGACCGTCCCCGGCCCGAGCAACTTCGTTGCTGGCGATGTCATCGCGCACAATAGCATCGAGCAGGACGCCGACACCGTGATGATGTTGCACCGCCCCGACCGCTACGAGCCGGGCCAGCGCGAGGGTGAGATCGAGGTCATCATCGCCAAGCAGCGCAACGGCCCGACCGGCGAGATCGTGCTCGGGTACGAGCGGCAGTTCTTCCGCTTCACGACGCGGCAGATCGATTCGCATTTCTCGCCATGACCGCCGCTTGCGGCTTAGCGGTTCACACCCGCTAAGCCGCAAGCGGCGACAATCACCCGCGCCCGATCAGGTACCGATGCGGGTCCACTTCCTCGCGTAACAACGTCAGTTCGTGCTCCGTCGGCGGCGCGGTCGTGGCGACGGTTTCACTCATCCCCAGTTCAAAGCCCGTCGCGGCGCGCACGGATTCCAGTGTTATGCCGGGGTGCAGGCTCAGCACCTGCATGCGCTTCGTACTCTCGTGATAGCCCATGACGGCGAGGTCGGTAATGACGCGATAAGGGCCGGTGCCGGCCGGCAAGCCGGCGGCTTCGCGGGCACCGGGACCGGTCAGATAGCCGGGCGTCGTCAGGAAATCGAGCTTCTCGACGAAGCGCCGGCGGTCGTGGTTGGTCACGACCAGGATGCGCCAGCAGAACGACGCCAGGTCGTTGGCGCCGCCGCTGCCCGGCAGGCGCACCTTCGGCCGCCGGTAGTCAGTGCCGATCATGGTTGAATTGAGATTGCCGAAGGCGTCGATCTGCGCCCCGCCGAGGAAGGTGTAATCGACCATGCCGCGCTGGCACGTCTCCATGACGTCGGCCATGCTCGTCGCCATGGCGCCGCGGTAGAAAGTGCGCGAGTCGCCGACGCTAATTGGCATCGTCGGCAATTCCGGGGCGATACCGCCGGCCTCGAACAGGATGACGAGGTTCGGAGCATGCAGCCGGTGCGCCAGCATCGCCGCGGCGCATGGTACACCCGTGCCGACCGCGACCGCCTTGCCGTCCTCCAGCTCGCGAGCGGCGCAGCAGATCATCAGTTCCATGGCGTTGTAGTGCATGGCCCGCTTTCATATAGCTCCCGGCTTGCCGGGAGTTATTTGAACCGATCCAGTAACAATTCCTGCTTCCGCAATTCCTGCAGCCGTTTCAAGCCGCCGCACAGTTCCAGATATTCCGTGAAGTCCTTCACTCCAAAGATGTGGCGTTCGAGGAATGTCGCGAACCCGGCGGGGTCTTCCTCGACTTTCAGCCAGTGGCGCAGGTGAGTTTCATCGGAGAAGTACTCATACGGCATGTTGCCGGGATAGCTGCCGAACGGCACCTCGCACACGGCATCGACGCAGAAGAACGGAATCACGGTGAGACTCGGATCGCGGCGGATTTCGTCGTTGGCGATCAGCCGTTCGCAGGTGATGACGACCTTGCGCGCGGCGCGAGCGAGGTCGAGGTCGGCGACCGTAGTGCCGCGAATTCGGCAGTTGCCGTAGCGATCCGCCTCATGCACGTGAATGACGGCCACGTCCGGATACAGCGCCGGCAGAGCAACGAGGCGCTGGCCGGTGAACGGGCAAGTGATTTCACAGGCGGCGCTGCGGCGAAAGGTGTCGGTGCCGAGCATCGACCGCGCCGGCAGGAAAGGCAAGCCCATCGCCGCGGCCTTGAGGCGAACGGCGAGGGCATAGTTCGTCCACTCCACGAACTCGACCTCGCCCGACTCCAGCACGCGGCGAGCATGGGGCGATAGGCCGCGCGCTTCCAGGCCGATGACGTAAGCGATATCGACGCGGGCGAGCGTTTTCCCGCGCCCGGTCAAGTTGCCGGCACACAGCAACTGGAAGTCGTGCGTGGCGGTGTGCCCCGCGAAGCGCAGGTTTTGCCGGCGTTGGCGCAGGATTTCGTGGATGGCGGCAGTGGGAATGCGGTCGCAGCCGAAGCCGCCGATGGCGAGGTAATCGGCGTCGGCGACGAGACGCCGGACGGCGTCGGCAACGGTCGTCAGCTTGTCGGTCAGGGCGCGAGGCTTGGCGGCGAAGGCTTGCCGCGCTCGCTCCGCGGACGAGTCGGAGAATAACTCGCCGTCACCCCGGGAGAGGATGTCCATAGCGTTCGTCAGTGGTCCGTAGTCAGTCGTCAATCGTCAGGCCGAAGGGTCTTTGCTACTGACCACTGACTACTGACGAATTAGCGACTCTCGAACTCGCGCAACAGCTGGCGGAAGCGCGGATCCTGGCGGATGGCGTCGAGGTCGTGGTCTTCGCGGATGTAGCGGAAGTCGCGGTAGCCCAGCTCGACGGCGCGGCGCAAGGTCTTGATCGACAGATCGGGCTTTTTCAGAAGGGAATAGCTACACGCGAGGTTGTAGTGGGCCAGGGAGTCGTTCGGCCGCAGATGCACCAGGCGTTTATCGACTGCCAGGCCCTCGGCCGTGCGGCCCTTGAGGGCGAGCAGATTGCCCATGATGCGGAGGACGTCCACGTAATCGGCGTTCCGCGTCAAGACGCCCCCGAAGAAGTCGAGTTCAAAATCGAGCTGCGGCTGGTCGGCTGAACGGCCCGGCGGGTTGGCGGAAACGGGCTCTGATCCGTGAGAGGGTTTCCCTTGGTGCGCCATGTGTAGCCCCCTGCGTGTGCGGACGGTCCGAGAGGGCGAACCCCCTCCCGATGTCGCTTTCGATTATAACGGGTCCGGGCGCGAGTGCAAACCTCGTCGCGCCGCGGCGCGCGGAAGTCGCGCCCGGACCCCGGCACGATCGGAATGGCGTGCGGACTTTCGCCGATACGCAAGGTCCGTAAATGGCAGGACGGCCGGGACGCGGGCGGGTGCGAAGACCGGTCCGCGTC
>JBBQPD010000357.1:0-6410 GCA_038331535.1 Gemmatales bacterium
CGAGCAAGCCGACGATCTCTTCGCTGAGCGATCCCGAGTGGGTGGACGTGCTGGTGATCCTCGCCGAAGACTTGGTGCGGCGGATCATTCCGCAGCTCAAGCGGGCGGGGGCGTCCGGGATCGTAGAATTCCCCCTCACGAAGATCATCGATTGATCGGCAAGCCGCTCGCGGCTTCGCGGACGCCTCCCGCGAAGCCGCAAGCGGCAAACGCGGCGTCACATCGGGTTTTGAACCGCCTGGAATAGCTCGCTCATTTTCAAGCCGAGGCCGAGCGAGATCTTGTACAAGGTCTCGATCGACGCCGAATTTTTGCCCAGCTCGATCTGCGACAGGTAGCCAAGCGATACGCCGGTCCGCTGCGCCATCTGCGCGAGCGTCAGGCTCAGGGCTTTGCGACGCTCGCGGATGGCGTTGCCCAGCGACTCGCGCAGCGCGGCCTCGGACATGCGCAGCAACCCCTTGCCCTCCAGACAGCGCGTGACAATCTTTTGCAGATGCGCGACCTGAAACGGCTTGGTCAAATAGTCGTAGGTGCCGGCGCGCAGGCAGTTGAGGGCACTGTCGATCGACGGATAGGCCGTCACGACGATGATGCTCGCGTCGGACTGGTACTCGCGCACCCACTCCAGCACCTGCTTCGATTCCAGCCCGGGGATGCAATAATCGAGGATGATGACGTGATACTGCCGGGAGCGCAGCGTTTCTTCCATCACGTTACAGTCGGAAGCCGTATCCACCTTGAAATCGCCAGGAGCCAGGGCCGCCTGCATGACGCGGCAGACCGACTCGTCGTCGTCGAGGACGAGGATTCGGACCTCGCCGGAGCAATAGAGGCTGCCGGACTCGGCGTTCGTCCAGTCGCGCGACTCCGCCTCCTTGTCTCCGAGCGCCGGGGACGTGAGGGGTTCGGCCACTCCGTTGTTCATTCGCATCGTGACCACTCGTGTCTCCTTCGATTCGCAGCGGCCGAAGCCCTTTACGTGCCGGCCGAGGTATGGCGGAACCGTTTTGAGAGATACTCCGCAAAACGGCACCAGAGAGTTCAAGGTTGTACGCAACGGCCGGCCTCTTCGACGACTGCACGGCGCGCGGGCAGTCCGTCCGCAGGAACGCGGTCCAGGGCGCCGCGGACCGCAAGGAGCAGCCCATCCGGCCGAAATGGCTTGGGAAGCAGGTCAATCTGGCGGTCGGCGAAGCCGGCACGCGTGAAATCGGGCGACACCTGGCCGCTCATGAACAGGATGCGCGCGTTCGCATCGCTCGTGAACAACTGGCGTGCGAGATCGACGCCGCTGACGCGCGGCATGATCACATCGGAGAGCACCAGCTGGAAGGGGTCCGACGCCGCCGAGTTATAACAGTCCAGCGCCTCGTCCGCGCTGGAGACGGCTTTCACCCGATAACCGGCCTGTTCGAGCGTCAGCGACACGAACTGAAGGATCAGCGGATCGTCGTCCACAACGAGGACTTTTTCATCGCGCTTCCGGGTCGCCGGCACACTCCGCGCCGCCGGGACGTTGCGGCCTGCGGCGTCTTCCGTGACGGGGATGAGCAAGCGGGCGAGGACACCTCCGAGCGGTGCGGTGCCCAGGCTCAGTCCGCCGTGATAGGCGGAGATCACTCCGTACGAGATGGCCAACCCGAAGCCGCGGCGCCGCGGCTTGCCGGTAAAAAAGGGGTCGATGAACAACTGGCGTTGCGCCTCCGCACTCAGACCCGGACCGCTATCCGCGACACTCACTTCGACATGCGAACCGGGCCGCAGGGAGCCGAAATGGTCCAGACAGTCGGCAGCGGAAAGCTCTACCCTGCGTGCGGACACTTCCACCGTTCCGTGTCCGGCGACGGCCTCGCGAGCATTGTCGATCACGGCGCTGATGACCTCGCGAAGAGGATCCTGGTCGATGGCCACAAAGGGAAGATCGGCGGGAATGGAGGAACGCCAGGTGAGGGTTGTCCCCGCAGCCGACCGAAACCTGCCCTCCTCTTCCGCGAGAACGGGAGAGAGCGACCCCTTCCGATTCGAGGTCGCTTGCCGGCGGGAGAACAATTGCAACTGGTGCGTCAGGTAGGCGCCGGCCTTTGCGCTGCCGTAGATTTCATTGATGAACCGGGAGAGCTGAGCGGAGGCGGACTGTGGATGAGCCAGGGCAAGCTCGCTGAATCCGAGAATACCGGTCAGCACATTGCCGTACTCGTGCGCGAGCCGGCGCGCCAGGGTCGCGGCCTGCTCCAGATGTTGCTGGCGCACATTCCGATCCAATTGTTTCTCGAATCGACGCTTCTCTTCCCCGCTGGTCAGGCGACGGATCAGGAGTTGCGCGATCAGCACCAGAGCGCCCTTCTCCGCCTGCGTCCAGTCGCCGCGCGACGCGTCCTCGATCCAGAGGAGCCAGCCGCCGGGCGCAACCGGCATGTCGGCGACGAGAAACGATTGGGACTCGAAAGAAACGGCCAGTGCGTCGGCTCGGTTGCGGATTTTGGACAACAAGTCGGGATCGACTTGCCAGGGTAAGGAGGACGGGGTGGACTCGGAATCCGTGCGATAAACGAGCAGAGGCTGCCCACTCGAAAGCGCGAAGATACCCGCGCCTCGACAGGCAAAGGCCGCAGTCAATTCGCGGGCTACCTCCTCCAACCCCATGTCCAAATCGTCTGTACGAGAGAGGAGTCGATGGGCGAATTCGAGAGCGGGGCGGCTGCGGTCTGTCGAAACCACACCAATGCTTGCCTGGGAATGATCCATTAACGGCGCTCCGGCACGCAGGGCGAGCCAATTGCGAATATCAGGCCAATTCAGTTCAGACCACAAACTGTAGGACAGGAATGGCGGCCCGGTCAAATCGCCGGCACAAGATTTCGCTCTCGTCGCTCGCCGCATTCTTTCGGTTCGAGTCGCAAATCATTGATAACGGACAATTTGCGGCAGATCGGTTCGCGAAACGTAAACAACTCCGCCTCTTGATTCGTGCAGGTCATTCTGCATGTCCGGGATTGCAAACACGATAAACTCGATAATGCGCATCCTCAAATGTCAGCTCGCACTCCCATCCCACTCTCACTTCGCGCACTGAGACAATCAAATGGGTGATTCCCTGTTGCCTTAGCAGAATCAGGGCGACCCATTGAGAGAGAGAGTTTTCACCGAGCGCGAGCAATGTCTGGAAAGTTTGAGCGCGTCGAAGGCGGTTCCGCCATTCTATCACCTCCGCGTCCTTGTAGGGGATGGCCTTGAAATCAACGTAGATCGGAGCGCCGGTGTCGAGCCGAAAGCGTTGCAAGTCCACTGGGATGATGCGGGGATCGCGCCGTTTGTCCGGAAGCGGCTTGAAATCGCTCGATAGAGAGCCGCGCGTCGAGTTGACCAGATCAGGCACTGTGACCGGCAGGAAGTAGACGTCTCCGGGCTGCATGGTTTGCTTCACGAAGCTCATGACGGCCATTTCCTCGTCGCCGGAGCGAAATGCCGACCGCATCGTACTGATCCAAACACCCGCTCCGACGAAAATGAGGACGACCGTCGCGCAAACGACGCGCAGGGCCTTGCCGTCAAGTGCCGGGAGTCGCACCGAGACCAGCCGCGAGAGTATCACGGTCGATGCGAGCGGGACGAGAACGGCGGACACTCGCCACGGGAACAGGAGCGCCAGCGTGTGGCTTCCTGTCGCCAGCTGCGCGAAAGTCAACAGTGTCCCCACTCCGAAGGGGACGGCAAGTACGAGGAACAACCGCGGTTTCCGGGCCAGAATCAACGCCAGGATGAGCCAAGCGATTTGGAGCACGGCGACGACGTCCAACCAGCGGTCGGGTCGGGTATGGTGCGGGATGCGCAGGTTCACGAGAATGTCCTCCGCTTGCGCGAAGCACTCGGCGGAAGTGGGCCCGAAGACCAGAACGACATGGGCGAGTACCGGAAGCACGAGGCCGAGCGTAAGGGCGCCAAGTCGCAGCGCCTGAAGGCGCCGGCCTTCCGAGAGCAGAGCGGCGAGAAAGCCGAGGGTCACAAGCCCCGCGGGCAACAGGTACGAGGGATGAAAGACCGCCGCGAGCGCCGCGCAGCTGCCGGCCGACCACTCGCGGCCGCGAACGAACAGACAGACGGCGACGATCAGCAGCACGCCGAAGGCGGAGGGCTGAAGGTAGGCGCCGAGAACGTACTGGCCGGCGACGCCGGCCTGAAAGAACCAGGGGTAATCCTGGCCGAACCAGCGATAGGAACACCAGCGTGCCAGGGCCGAATGGACGGCGAGGAACACGGCCACGAACAAGGGCCAGCGCCGGACGGCAATAGATTCACCGACCAGAACAACGAACAGGCCGAGCATTGCCGCGCCGTAAGCACCAAGAATGAGAGCGTAGTAAAGGTAAAACGCGCGCGGATCGAGATAGCGTGCCGTGAAGGAAACGAGGGCGGTAAAGACAGGAGTGGGATCATGGGTCTTGGCGAGCCAGTCTTCATGGAGCAGGCCGACGCCGGCGTTCGCTAGACCGTGTAGGAAGTACTGGTTCTGATTCGAGTAGTAGAGCGGCGCGATGCAATAAGCAGCGGAAAAGACGGCTGACCCTGCGAGGAACAGAAGCGAAACGCGCAGCGGACGAGAGAAAAATGTAGGCACGGCGCGGTCAGGCATGCCTGGACTCTCGTTGTTGGCCGGCGATCTTGTACGGGATAGCATCGTAGCCTAACCGTCCTGCGCGGTCAAACCGCTACAGAGCCGCCAGTCGAGAAAGGTCGCTCATTCGACCCCGCTTCTCCGCGAAAGGGTGCTCCTTGCGGGTATACGCGTAGTGCGGAGGCGGCCGCGTTTGATAGGCTGGACGGAGACGGCATGCGCGGGAACTTCGTATCGCCGCCAGAATAACTTGACTAAATGCCCCTTGCCGGGAGACGAGCTTCGTGAGCGCCGCGACCTTGACCGACTACGACGTATATCTCTGGGCCGAAGGCAGCCTCTTCCGCGCTTACGAGAAGCTTGGGGCGCACCTCGCGGAGCGCGACGGCGTCGCCGGGACGCGCTTCGCCGTTTGGGCGCCGGACGCCTTGCGCGTGTCGGTCGTCGGCGATTTCAACGGCTGGCGCGAAGGCGTCCACACCCTGTCGCCCGTCGCCTCGTCCGGCATCTGGGAATGCTTCGTGCCGGGCATCGGTTGCGGTGCCCTGTACAAATTCGCCATCACCTCTCGATACGACGGGCACCGCGCCGAGAAGGCCGATCCCTATGCCTTCGCCGCCGAGATACGGCCGTTGTCGGCCTCGAAAGTGTGGGACTCATCGGGTTACGTCTGGGGAGACCAGGACTGGATGGCCCGGCGCAGCCAGGCGAATGCCCTCGACGCGCCGATGTCTACCTACGAAGTCCATCTGGGGTCCTGGCGGCGCGCGCCGGACGACGGCAATCGCTGGCTGACCTATCGCGAGCTGGCCGTGACCTTGACCGATTATGTCGCGGACATGGGCTACACGCACGTGGAGTTTCTGCCTCTTTCGGAACACCCGCTCGACGCCTCCTGGGGCTACCAAACGGTCGGCTATTATGCCCCGACGAGTCGCTTCGGGTCGCCGGAAGATTTCATGTACCTGGTCGATGCGCTGCATCAGCGCGGCATCGGCGTCATCCTCGACTGGGTGCCGGCGCACTTCCCGCGCGACGGCCACGGGCTGGGCTATTTCGACGGCACGCATCTGTACGAACACGCCGACCCGCGCCTGGGCGAACACCGCGACTGGGGCACCTTCATCTTCAACTACGGCCGTAAGGAAGTGGCCAACTTTCTGATCGGCAACGCCCTGTTCTGGCTCGACCGCTACCACATCGACGGCCTGCGCGTGGACGCGGTCGCCTCGATGCTCTACCTCGATTACTCCCGCGAAAAAGGCGATTGGATACCCAACGAACACGGCGGCCGCGAGAACCTTGCCGCCGTCCAGTTCCTGCGCCGTCTCAACGAGCGCGTGTACGGCGAATTCCCAGGCGCCTTCACCGTCGCCGAGGAATCGACCTCCTGGCCGATGGTGTCGCGGCCGACGTTTCTGGGAGGCCTCGGCTTCGGCTACAAGTGGGATCTCGGCTGGATGCACGACACACTCGAATACCTAGCCCACGAACCGATCCATCGGAAGTACCATCACGACCGCCTGACCTTCCGCCAGGTTTACGCCTTTACGGAGAATTACGTCCTGCCGCTTTCCCACGACGAGGTCGTCCACGGCAAGCGGTCGCTGCTGTCGAAGATGCCGGGGGACCGCTGGCAGCAGCTCGCCAACCTGCGGGCCCTGCTCGGCTACCAGTACGGCCAGCCGGGCAAGAAGCTGCTCTTCATGGGCGTGGAGCTGGCCCAGCCCACCGAGTGGAACCACGACTCGGAGCTTCCCTGGCACCTGCTCGACCGGCCGGAGCACGCCGGGGT
>JBBQPD010000358.1:0-6410 GCA_038331535.1 Gemmatales bacterium
GGTTTCGCTGCACACCGGCTTTCCGAACATGCTGCTTTCCCTTTCGAGGTTTCCCTCTCAGGTAGGTTCGGTGACCCACGGGTATCACGCTCAACCCGTCCTGTGTCACACAGGGATCAGTCACACCGTTACGCGACGCACCCGCACTACTATATTCAACCTTGATAATAGGACCGCGCCGGTACTGATTCAAGAGCGCATGAGCGTTTTTTCGTAAGACGTTGTTGTGAAATGAGAAACGTCGTTCGATTTACGGTGTTCGGACCGTGAACAGGATCGGCACTTCGGCACGGAAGCCCAGATCCTGTGTTCCCTGCCCCACGTCGAAGCGAAGGGTCGCCTCGCGCTTTCCGCCCTCGCGCGCCGTCAAGCGCAACACGATGTAGTCGAGACGGCAGCCGCTCAACCGCGCCCTTGAAGTGGTCGCCGTGAGCCAGCCGTCTTTTTCTTTCGCGACGGTCAGGCCAGGGCCGCTCACGACCAGCGAACTGGTCACACCGCCTTCGTTGTTGACACGGATGAGAACGACAACTTCTTGGCCGAGCAGCAAGTCTGCCGCCGCCGCGCCGCGCACCGCCTTGACGCGGCTTTCGGGATTGATGTCCACGCCGACGAGGCAATGCGGAGCCAGCAAACGCTGCACGGCGGCGACGGCGCTTTCCGGATCGGCAGGCTCCTTGTCGAGAAGGTCGCGCAAGGCACGAGCCGTCTCGGCCGGAAGGGGAGCTTTGGCCTCATCGAGGCTTCGGAGCAGCTCGCGGCAGTGATCGCGCAGGTGGGGCCACTCAACTCCCCCCACAGCAGGCAGCGTCTGGGCGCTCAGCGATTGGGCGAAGAGGAGGGCGGTGATGATCGAAGAGAGGATTCGGCGCATGAGAACCTCTAGGAACAGGGCGATGGTTTCGCGGTGTATGCTATCGCGTTTCGTTCTGCTTGAAGTGGCTCACTGTTGCCGGTACCCTGCTACAAGCTCGGACATGTTCAGCCGAGTTCTTGCTGACAGCTTATAGCTGATAGCTATCAGCTTTCAGCCGGACTGGTTTTGGGTGGCGGCTACTCCGTTGCGGCTTTGCCACATTAAGGAAAGAGAAGAGGCATCAATGTCCCGAACGTCTCCGCGAGCGCTGTCCGTTGCGCTCATTCTCCTGGGAACTTTGGCCGACGCTCGCCTTGCTCAACCGTCTTCCGCAAATGAGGGAGAAAAGCCCATGATCGGCCGCATGGTTTACTACTCGGGCCGGGTTCAGGGAGTGGGCTTTCGCGCCACGACCGCAAGCCTCGCCAGGGGCCGGCCGGTGACGGGCTGGGTCAAAAACCTGGCAGATGGCCGCGTGCAGCTGCTGGTCGAGGGGACCGAGAAGGATGTGGAGAGTTTCTTGCAAGTCGTTCGCGACCGCTGGAAGGGTTACATCGAGAAAGAGCAGGTCGAGAAGCAGGAGGCCAGCGGCAAGTTTAAGGGGTTCGACATCGAACGCTGAACGGCCGGCTCACGCCGGCCGTTCAGCGCAACGGCTTTATATCGTTTCGGCCGTATCACCGAACAGCGCGCGATCGAAGACGTTCTGACCTTCCTCCGCCGCGCTGTCGTGCAAGCGGCGGGAGAAGAAGGAGCGCGTCACGTCGCGCAGCAGGTCGTCTCGCCGGGTGAGGGCGGGAAAACCAGGGCTACTCGAGTCGTCGTTGGATGTAGCGAAAAGCGTGTTCGCGGCCCGAAGCGTGGCCGGTACCACGGGCGCGGTATCGAAGTACACGACGAAGGCGGTTCCCTCGTCCCCGGCAAGCGCATCGATCGCGCCGCTGCCGTTCGGACTGACAACGCCGCCGGCAGCCGACCCGCCGCTGGCCGTGCGCACGATGAGGGTCGAGCTGCCGGCCGCGATTAATCCCTGCACGACCCGGTCGGCGTAGGGACTGCCGCGGCCGGTCACGGGGTTGTAGCCGCTGGTTGCCGCGTAACCGTTGTTGCCGCCGTTGATCGTGTGAAAGTCGCTCGCGGGCAGGGCATAGATGGTCGCCTGGGCGTTGGCGAGCGAGCCCAGACCGAGTTGCGCCCGCCCCTGGTCAGCGAGGGCGATGATGGCCGCCCATTGCGGCGCCCCGGCGCTCGTGCCGCCGTAGGAATACCAACCCGCATAGCCGGCAGGCACGGCATAACTGTTAAAGACGTAAACGCCCGTCGCCGGATCGGCGTTGTAGGCGACGTCCGGGTTGCTGCGCCGGCCCGAATGTTGCATCCCATTCTGATAGGTCGGCTCGGTGACGTACTGGCTGTAGCCGCCGCCGCTGCCGGACCAGCCGCTCTCCGTGAAGACGCCGCTCGACGAGTAGTTCAGGGTCGTTCCACCGACCGCCAGGACGTTAGGAGAGACGGACGGCCATTCCGGGCCGGACCAGGCGCCGCTGTCCCCCGACGACGCCACGAACGTGACGCCTCCCGCCCGGCCGCCGCCGCCGAGGTGATTGGCCGGCGTGACGAAATAGGGATTGTAGAGCGATTCGTTGAAGAACTCGGGACCGCCCCAGCTCATCGATACCACCGATACGCCGGGATAATTCCTGGCGTAATCGACCGCGGCCAGGAGGTCGCCGCTGCTCGCCGATTTCGCCTCGACCAACAGGATATTGGCGCGCGGCGCCATGGCGTGCGCCCATTCGACGTCCAGGGCGATCTCTCCGATCCAGGTCGCATTCGCCGCCGGCATTCCCTGGGGAGTCGCCTTGATGAACGAAGGAGGATTGACGATGCCGAAGGTCCGATCGAATTGCTGCAAATCGGCCCAGATGTTCGGATCGTCGTAGGCATCGACGATGGCGATGGTCTGACCGCGGCCGTCGTAGGGCATGTTATGAATGCCGTAGGCCTGCCAGAGCACCGCGGGCGTGTAGACGGCGGAGGCGTTGGTCCCGGCGAGCGGCGTCATGTCGGTATGCGGAACCGCTTCCCAGCCGGTTGCGGACGGCAGATCGCGCTGCTCCAACTCTTCCAAGACGGGGCGAGCGAAGCGAGGCTGATCCGGCTGCGGACGGCGGTTGCGAGTCGAGCGGGCGCTGCGGCGATCACGCGAGTGGAACATCACGGTAGTCAATGCCTCCATCGAAGCCGTAGAACTGGTATAACCTGCCGAATGAGTTTGTTCGGGCTAATCCTACTTCCGAACGGGAGTGTGAGGGGGAATGCGTCAACTGTAACATAGGAATCAGTAGGCGTCGATGTGCCGACTTTAACGATTGGGCAGCTTCCGCAGGCTCTAAATGCCTCAGGGAGCAAGAGGGGAGCCATGCTGAGCCGAATAAGCGTTGCCTTGGTCGTGTTGCCTGGCCTTTTTCTGGTCGGATGTTCATCCAAAACGACGCCGGAGCCATTGTGGGTGGGCCACCTCGCGCAGCTGAGTGGTGCGGGAAAAGTGCAAGGAATGCAGGCGCGCCAGGGGGTGAAGTTGGCGGTAGAGGAGACGACGGCGGCCGGCACGCGCGTGCTGGGCCGGCCGCTGGCCGTGCGGCATGTCGATACGCGCGGCGACGCCGAAACGCCGCGGTCTGAGGCAGTGCGCCTGATCGCGGTCAGCAAGGTGTCGGCGCTGCTTGCCGACGTGGACTCGGCGCAGGCCGAGCGCGTGGGCCGCGAGTCGTTGCCTTACGGCGTGCCCGTGCTGGTCTGCGGGGAACTGGCTTCGCCGCCGGGAGACAATGTCTTCGTGCTCGGGGCCGGACCGGAGGCGCGCGGCCGAGCGCTGGCCCGGTTTGCCGTCGATTCGCTGAAAGCCGACGCCGTCCTGGTCGTTACGGATGGTCGCAACGCGCTCGCCGGTGCTGTGGCAGCCGCCTTTGTGCGCCAGTGCCGCAAAGACGGCCGGCTGAAAACGCCGGAGTTGGAGTATCTGAATGAAGAGGAGTTCAAAGAGCGTTTAAGTCGGGTAATCAAGGCGAAGCCGGCCGCGGTACTGCTGGCCGGCAGTACACGCGACTGCCGTCGGCTCCAGGCCGAACTCCAGACGGCCGGCCTCAAGACCTCGATCTTGTTCGGCGGAGAGGACGGTGTCGCGGCGGAGTTGCGCTCCGACGCCGAGAACCATCCCGACCTCTACCTGGCGACCGCCTACGCGAAGGAAGGACTCAGCGAGAAAGGACGCGATTTCACCCGGCGCTTTCAGGAGGCAACCAGCGATCCCGCCGCGCTGGCCGCGGCGCTCGCCTACGACGGAACGCGCTTGCTGTTCGAAGCCATGCGCAAGGCGGAAACGGGGAGCGGGCCGCGCGTTCGCGAGCAGCTGGCGAAGATCGAGGCGTTCGAGTCGGTGACGGGTAGCCTGTCCTTCAAGGACCGGCAGGCCCAACGGCCGGTGTTCGTGGTCGCGCTCAAGGGCGCTGAGACAACCCTGGTGAAAGCGGTCCTACCGGACGAGTGAGCGGCGCCCTTGCTTTCGACACGCCTGCTGCCGTATACATAGGATGTTGCCGTCTTACAGCCAGGATCCTTTCGCGGGGAATGTCGCATGGCTCTGCAGGCTCCGCCGCCGCCGCGTACACGACTCTACCAGGGCGATGACGATCGCTTAAAGCGCTACCGTAAAGGCATGACCCAGATCATGGCGACGCTCGTCACTCTGGTCGCCACGGTCTGGATTTGCACCTTCGGCCCGATCCCGGCCATCCTCGCCCTGATGGTCGCCAAGCATATTCTCGTCGCGGTCCTCGTCATGGGCATCGGCATCGACGCGCCTCCCTCGTAAGGATAAGTCATGGGTCTGCCAACGCGCCGCGACCGTCAGGGAGCGTGGAAAGCGCTCCCTGACGGTCGCGGCTCGTTCTCGTGGCAAGGAGCGCTTTCCACGCTCTCTGACGGTCGCGGCTCGTTCTCGTGGCAAGCTCACTCCATCAATCCGCGAATCGGTTCTCCCTGATAGATGTGATGCGGCCGGTCTTGCGCGTCGTGCCAGGCCGCCGTCGAGGGCAGGCCGAGCGCGCGATAGATCGTTGCGGCCATGTTCTCCGGAGTTTGCGGATCACTGGCGGGGAAGCCGCCGTTCTTGTCCGATGAGCCGATGACCGTTCCGCCCCTGACGCCGCCGCCGGCGAAGAACACGGACTGCACCGCGCCCCAGTGGTCGCGTCCCGGCGTCTTGTAGAACTGTGGCAGTCCGAACACCTTGGGCGTGCGCCCGAACTCACCCGCCATCACGATCAGCGTTCGTTTGAGCAAACCGCGATCGTTGAGGTCGTCGAGCAGCGCCGACAGCGCCTTGTCGGTCGGTGGGAAGAGACGATCCTTGAGGTGCGGGAAAGCGTTGCCGTGCGTGTCCCACGTCTCGTTGTTGCCGAGGTTCACTTGCACGAGATTGACGCCGGCCTCCACCAACCGGGCGGCGATCATCAGCGACCAGCCAAAGGCGTTGTTGCCGTAGCGCTCCACGACCTTCGCCGGCGCCTGGCGCACATCGAAGGCACGGCGGACCTTCGGGTCCGTCAGCAGCGAGATCGCGTCCTGGCGGTGGCGGGCCATGCGCTCGGCGCCTTGTTCGAGCTCTCCCCGCTGCCGGTCGAGGTTCCGCAGCAAATCGAGTCGGCCGTCGAGCCGCAGCGGATCGACATCTTGCGGCAGCGTCAGATCGGGCAGCACAAACTCCGTCCGCAACGGCTTGTAGGGTCGATCCTGATGATCGAACTCGTACTCCGGAAAGGCGCCATACGCCTTCGGCTCGAATCCCGACATGGAGAGAAACCACGGGTCGCGCTGGCGTCCCATCAAGCCGGCGAATTGGCCGGGGATGACTCTACCGCTGTTGTGGACGAGCCGTTCCGGCAGTACGACGGCCGGGGGGAGGTTGTTGCGCGCCCGGGTGACGGAGCCGGCGATGGAAGCGAGCGCTGGCCAGTCCGTCGGCGTCGGCGCGCTCGGGTTGAAGCCAGGCGACGGATCGCTGCGGCCGGAGAGCATAATGGCATGGCCGCGCGAGTGATCGTTCGACGGATGTGTCAGCGATCGGCACAGCGCCCACAGGTGGCTGCGCCGGGCAAGCAGCGGCAGGTGTTCGCAGATGCGGATGCCCGGCGTACTCGTCTCGATCGGCTTGAATTCGCCGCGAATGTTCTCGGACGCTTCCGGCTTGAGGTCGAAGCTATCTTGCTGAGCGAGTCCGCCGGAGAGAAAAATGTAGATGACCGAACCTGCCGTGGCGTGCCGTGCCGAGGAACCTTCGGCGGCAGGCGCCGCGCGGAGGGCGTCCAACTCGCCGACGCCAAGTCCGAGCAAGCCGACGGCGCCGGCCTGAAGGGCCGTGCGGCGGGTAAGGACCGGATGCGCGAACGCGGACGGAGGGTGCCGCATGGCTCGGCTCCAGATCGAGGCGGGACAGAGCGGGTACGGGCAAATGGCTGGCGTCTACTCCCACAATATACCCGCCCGTGCTGGT
>JBBQPD010000359.1:0-6385 GCA_038331535.1 Gemmatales bacterium
AGCAAGTCCGCGTAAGCAACGCTCAACGGGTCCGTCGCAGCCATGATAAGTCTCCGATAAGCATCGGAGACAGCTGAGGAGCTGCCCCGCAGGGGCCACTTTTTCCGGGCAAAGTCCCAGAAAAAGCGTAGATTCTTACCAATGAGCTTCTCCGCAAGCTGCGGAGAAGTGCAGCCGAGTTCTGGCTGACAGCTAAGAGCTATCAGCTCTCAGCTTTCAGCCAGACTGGTTTTGTGTGCTTGCTAACTCGTTGCGGCTTGGCCGCGTCAAGGTTTACGTTTCGCGTGAAACCTAAACATCTCAGAACCGTGGTATCGCCACCCGGTCGCCGCCCTTCATCGCCGACTCGTGAGCGCAAATGCCGACCATCGTCCAGTTCGCCGACGTCTCGGCGTCAGGCAGCGCCGCCTGTTTGCCGAGCACGGCCATCAGGAAGTTGTGTACCAGGTGCGGGTGCGAGCCGCCGTGGCCGCCGCCCTGGAGAAACGACAGGTGTTCCGCGTCCTGAATCGCCGCCGGCTGCGTGAAGCGCTGGATCGGCTCCGGAAGCAGTCGGGCGTAGTCGGGCACCTTGACGCGCTTGGCGATCTCTGGCTCAGGCAGACCCTTGGTGTGAATCACCGGCTCCTCGCCCTCGACTTGCTGCCACTCGAAACTCTTCTTGCTGCCGGTCACGTCAAAGCTCTCGCGATACTGGCGGGCCGTGTCGAACAGGCTGCGCGTCACCTCGGCGACCACGTCGGAATCGCGGATCTTGAACGTCGCCGTCTCCAGCGCGAACGGACTACCGTACTTCGCGATCAACTCCTCGCGGATACGCCCCGAACCGTGGCAGACGACGCTCTCCGCGTGCTTGCCGAGCAACGCCAGGCAGGGGCCGACGCAGTGCGTGGCGTAGTGCATCGGCGGCAGGCCGGGCCAGTAATTCGGCCAGCCGTCCATGTCCTGCTGATGGCTACCGCGCAGGAATTGAATGCGCCCCAGCTCGCCCTTGTCGGACAATTCCTTGGCGAACAGGTACTCGCGGCTGTAGACGACCGTCTCCATCATCATGTAGACCTTGCCGGTCGCACGCTGAGTCTCAAGGAGGGCCTTGCACTCCTCAATGGCCGTCGCCATCGGCACGGTGCAGGCGACGTGCTTGCCGGCTTTCAGCGCGGCGAGGCTCTGCGCGGCATGGTCGGGTATCGGCGAGTTGATGTGGACGGCGTCGATGTTCGGGTCTTTCAAAACGTCGGCGTAATCGGTGTAACGGACCTTGATGCCGAACTTGTCGCCGCAGGCGTCGAGTTCCTGTTTGTTGCGGCGACAGACGGCGTACATCTCGGCGTCGGGATGGGCCTGGTAGATGGGAATGAACTCGGCCCCGAAGCCAAGCCCGACGATGGCGACGCGAACTTTCTTGGCGGCCATGAGAGCGCCTCCCGTTGGTGGATCAAGCAAGGTTTGCGTGAAGGGTGAAGGATAATGGCCGCGCTCCGAGAACGCAAGCGGCTGTGAGGAAAAATGGCTAGGAAGTGTAGCAATGCGACATAGCCGCCACCCACGCTTCAGCCTGAAAGGCTGGTTCTTGCAGCCCGGGGCGTTGCCCTGGGGGACGGGGACGGAGGACGCACGGGTTCGTTCCCCGTCTCTGCGAACCGCTACGAAACGATACAATGATCTCGCCCATCCCCGCGTGGAGATCGTTGATGTCGCAAACCGTCCCGCCGCCGTCCGGTTGTCGCGGCGGCGGCCGCGCTGTCAAACGGCGCACGCGGACGTTTCGGCCGAACTATCTCTCCTTCGCCGGGACGTACCAGTGCAACCTCTCCTGCCCGCACTGTTGCGTACCGATCGAATGGCCCGACCGGCTCGACATCCCCACCGCCCTCCGCTTCCTCGAAGACGCCCATGCCGAGGGCGTCGAAATCCTCGGCTTCACCGGCGGCGAGCCGTTCCTCTATCCCGAGTTCGTCATCACCCTGACCCGGCGCGCGGCCGAGCTGGGCATGCGTTTCGACAAGGTGATGTCCAACGGCGTTTGGCATAACGACGCGGCCCACCTCGAAGCCGTGCTGACGGAGTTGCGCGACGCCGGCTTTACGGGCAAGCTCGGCCTCAGCGTTGACAAGTTTCACGGCATCCACACCGCGAAGGCCGTCGAGTTTTGCCGTGTTTCGCGGCGAATCTTCGATCGCGACAATATCGTGTCGCTGTCCTACGCCAGCCGGCAGCCCGATCAGGGGCTGGAGCCGGTCTACGAGTTGGCGCGCGCGCTGGACGCCGTGGTGGAGTGGTCGGACATGCTCGGCCGCTACCTGCTCGTCGGCCCCGAGCACACGCTCACGCTCAACTGGAACCACCTCGCCCCGGTCGAGCGCGCCGAACGCCTCACCGGCGCCTGGGACGGACAATGGTTCGAGGAGGATTACTGCGAGGGGCCGGGCCAGGCGTTGATCGTGACGCCGAAGGGCGAGGTGAAGCCATGCTGCGGCTTCGCGTCCGACCTCGACCAACTCACGATCGGCAACATCTACCAGGATAGGGTGCGCGGCATCATCAAACGGGCGCGCAAGCATCCCTACGTCGGCATGGTCTTCCGCGAAGGGCTGACGGCGATCCGCGACGAGATTCTGAAACGCGATCCGAACGCCTTGCCCGCCGCGACCTCGAACCATTGCTTCTTCTGCTGGTACGTCCTTACAAAAGGCGTTTTCGATCAAACGCAGGACAATCCTAAAAATCGCGTAGGCTCTGGCGGCAGTCCGTGGCAAGCGATTAAGGACGAGGAAGGCCGGATTGGGCTTCCCTTGCTCTAAGCCAGTTCAGGCGAGGGCGGGCGGGCGGGAGATAAGGCTTATCCGCGACAGAGGGGGCAAGAAGCCCCCTCTGTTCGTTTTCCGACTCCAGCCCCGCCCGTCGCCCTCATTGCGGCTCTAGGTCGATCCTGGTGCACGGCGACGGCATCCCCGATGACCCGGTACAAGTCGGCTAGTTGCTCTTTGCTATCAAACACCAGGACAAGGCCGTTGATGTTTTCGGCGTTCGGCTGCTCGCCCGCCCAGTCGAGCGGGTCATCCACGATCAGGTAGATTTGACGAGGCACTGGCCTGCTACGACCTGGCCCTGTGGCTCAAGCCGGACTTGCCGTCGGCGCGCTACAACCGTTCGCTGGCGCTGTTGCAGGCGGGACGCTGGTCGGAAGGGTTCGCTGAGTACGAGTGGCGCTGGCGGCGCGGCACGCAGAAGCTGCGGCATCAGGAAAGACCGCGGTAGGACGGGTCGCCGCTTCCGGGCAAGACGATCCTGTTGTGGTGCGAGCAGTGGCTGGGCGATGCCATCCAGTCGTCGGCGGAGCGCGGAGCGGTTCATGCGCAGCGTCAACGCGGAGGTTGGCTGAGCGGGACGATCATCGTAGTGACGTTGCGCTCGTGTCAGTCGTGTTGGCAGTAGTTGAAAAATAGAACGTCCCCTGGTATGTGGGTTTTACTGAAGAAATTACCCTCCAACCTGCCAGCTGTCACAATGAAATGAGTCCTTTCTCTTTCACCGGAGGCAGGTCTCATGGCCACCATTCGCAAGCGCAAACGTCCGTCGTCCCGTCGTTCGGCGCCCGCGCTTTTCGTTTTCCGGAGGCTGGCACGATGGGGGGAGGGCAATTTTCGGCGTTAATCCGGGAAAGTAGTGAACACATCGGGCTAATAGGAGCTAGCGGACAAAACCCCGCGTGACGGCCCGCCGCAGACTAAAGTCTGCGGCTACCGTCCCGATCCGGACCCTAATCGTTGTGTGAAGGTTGACCCGGTACGAGCACGTTCGGAAGAAATGAAATGTCATTGAAAAGCGGCGCACGAACAAAGCGTCCGCTCAGAATAGAACGCCGCGGCGCCTGGACGGGAGCGCGCTTGCCGTTCTCAACTCTCGTCGGGGGCGAGTTCATTATTTCGCACGGCGGCTCGGTCGCTCAAGACGGGCTTAGGCTTCCCAGGACCAATGCGCTCTTGGTGAAATTCGTCATGAACCTACCCTTCTATCGCTGGACCCTTGTTGCCTCCACCCCCAAACACTAGCAACTGCGATACCGCCGCCTGGTGTTCTTTCAGGAGACAAGAGGGAATGGTATTCGGATAAGCAACTTCCGCGAGCCCGCAGCGCCATGCAAGGGCTCGCGGTGCGCGACCGCATTCCTGGGAACAAGCGCCGGTCTTCCGGTTCGACGAGAGCGCCAGACTCGATTTCCCATTCGGGCTGGGAACGCTCGGGGCCGCGCAAACTCGTTGCGGCGCAGCGGGTACTCTCCCGCTTTTCGCCCTCTGTTCCGATGAGAATTCGACCGCCGTTGAAGAGGACGGCATTTGATTTGCAATCTTGCGAGCGAGCCAGCGAACGGGAAACGAAGCGAGGGGAGCGCGGATGTTATCGCAAGAAGAATTCAGGGTGCTGGCATACCTGACACAACAGGTCTGTGGTACAGCAGCGACGATCGCGCGAGCGTGCATGCCCGGAGCATCCGCCGAATGGTTTGAACGAATCCTCTCTAACCTCGACTGGTTAGGCTACATCAGCATTTTCCACGGGCCGGACGGCAAGCCAATAGTCGTTCAGGTTACGTCCACGGGATTGAGCGCGGCCAGCCAGGCTGCCGTGTCATGATTCATGCGCATCGAATCCCAAGGCAGGCCGCGCCCTGCTGAATGAGCGATGGTGCCGCCGCCAGTATTCACCTCGGAGCGGCGAGCGGCTTCAAGGAGAGCTGATGCCCACCAAGAACATGGACCTGCACGGTAATGCACCCGACAAGTCGGAGTGCGCACTGTTGCTGATCGACTGGATCAATGACCTGGAATTCGAGGATGGGGAGCGGTTGCTGCGCCACGCACTGCCGGCGGCGCGGCGCGTCGCGGAGTTGAAGCGACGCGCGCAAGCGGCAAGGATTCCGGTGGTTTATGTCAATGATAACTTCGGACGGTGGCGCTCCGACTTTGCCGCCCAGGTGGAGCACTGTCTTGGCGACCGTGTGCGCGGCCAACCGCTGGTTGAATTGCTGCGACCGGAGGAGCATGATTACTTCGTTCTCAAACCGAAGCATTCGGGTTTCTATTCAACGACCCTCGATCTCCTGCTCGAATACCTGGGCGCGCGGTCGTTCATTCTGACAGGAATCGCCGGGAATAATTGCGTTCTGTTCACGGCCAACGACGCCTACATGCGCGACCTCAAGGTGATCGTGCCGGTGGATTCCGTCGCCTCGAACTCGGAGGAGGAGAATCGCATGGCCCTGGAGCAGATACGCAAGGTACTGAAGGCGGAAACTCCTCTCTCGACTGAAGTCGTTTTCCCAGCACCGAAAGAAACGGAACGTAAGCGCTAACGGCATCGGAACCAGCCTTTCAGGCTGAAGCACGACCGTTCTGTCTGCAACCCAGCCTACACCGCTACCAAGGGGAGGATTGGCACACATGGGAAAATACCACTTCAACCCGAAGCTCCACAAAAAGCGCGTTTTGACTCATGCCGACTATACCGTCTACTCGGTCAATGCCTTCGCGGTCCGCGACGTCGCCCAACCCGATGAGGAGTTCGGCAACTTCGCAACAGCCGATCAATTCCCCGACCTGATCCCCGATGGCGAAATCTGGATATCTGAAAAGCTCGCCTTTAAGGAAGGCGTGTTCTTCATTGCCAATGCGTTGACGCAGCTCAAGCGGCAGGCGGCCGGCGCGACGGAGAAGGCTTACGACGATGGACTCGAAGTGGAACAGGTGTTGCGCCAGATGGTTAACGGGGTCGCATTCCGCGACGGCAAGCCGCACAAGCAGGTGCCCGACGAGATTTATCACAAGCACTACCTGACGTTGCCCGACCCCAAAGGTCCGGTGCAAGTCTGGGTGGTGGATGGCAACCTGGTACGCAGCTACTACAAGATCGATTACACCGAAGGTGGGCACGGTTATGTTTACCCCTGGGTGCCCCAGCAACAGATCTGGATCGAAGACGGAGTGGACCGTCGCGAAGTGCCGTTTATCGTCTGCCACGAATATCACGAACGCCGGCTGATGCGGGACGAGGGCCTCGACTACGACTCCGCCCACGAAATTTGTTCCACGGTCGAGTTCGACATTCGCAAAGGAAGGGGGGCCGCCTCGTTGCTCGTGACCGGCAGACGGAAACTCGCGAAAAAAGACTTGCCTCGACTCACGGGTGACGACGTCTTCGACTACGTCCTGCGCACCCATGTGAAAACGCGCTGAGAGTCCAGATGGTATTGTCCGCGACGAGCCGCGACCGTCAGGGAGCGTGGGCTCCAGACGCTCCCAGACGGTCGCGGCTCGTTGCGGGTGCCAAGCGCACCCTGACGGTCGCGGCTCGTTGCGGGTGCCAAGCGCTCCCTGACGGTCGCGGC
>JBBQPD010000360.1:0-6376 GCA_038331535.1 Gemmatales bacterium
GAGCGCTCTGGCCAGAGCGCTCCCTGACGGTCGCGGCTCGTAACGAAAAGGTGCTACCATGCCTTCACCGTTTCCTGGGATGGATCCGTACCTGGAGAATCCGGAGCTGTGGCGCGACGTTCATACCAAGCTCATCAGCGAAATCCAGACGGCGCTAAACCCGTTGCTCAGGCCGCGATATGTCGCGCGGTTGGAAAAGCGCGTGTACCTGTCGGATGAGGACGATCTGGGACGTGAGTGGATTGTCCCTGACCTTCGACTCGAACGCCGGCCGAAGCGCGGGAACGGACACAAGCCGAGGCCCGCGGCAGCCGCACGAGTTGTCGAACCGATGATCGTTTCGGTCATCACCGAAGAGGAAATCGAAGAGGCGTATCTGAGCATTCAGCATCTCGAAACCAAATCGCTCGTCGCAGTCGTCGAAATCTTAAGTCCGTCGAACAAAATCCGCGGCTCGCGCGGCCGAACCAATTTCATGGACAAACGTCGTGAAATCATGGCATCGCGGGTTCACTGGATTGAAATCGACCTGTTGCGCGCTGGGGAGCCTTCGGTCACACGTCCGTCTTTGCAGCCGTGCGATTATCGATTGCTCGTGTCCCGAGGGAACGACCGCGACCGGGCACGCGGATGGCCCGTCAGCGTCCGCCAATCATTCCCGGTCATCGGCATCCCCTTGAAGGGCAAGGATCCCGACGTGCCGCTCGATCTGGGCACAGTGTTGAACGTGGCCTACGATGCGGCGTCCTATGATTTATCAATCGACTACCGCAAACCGCCGGTCCCACCCCTGAACCCCGACGACGCGAAATGGGCCAATGCGCTGCTGCGCGAAAAAGGACTGCGGTGACGCCCGCGCTCGCCCGAGGAGGTGTAACATGCCGTCGCCGTTTCCAGGAATGGACCCGTATTTGGAGAGACCGAGCCTCTGGCCTGATGTTCATCACGAACTCATCAGTGAAATCCGGGCTGCGCTCAATCCGTCGTTGCGACCGAACTATGTGGCGCGCGTGGAATTACGAGTCTACATTTCAGATGAGTCAGATCCAGGCCGTCAGGAAAGAATCCCGGATGTGCGTATTGAGCGCGCAACGAAACGAAACGGCCGCCGCAAGCCGCCGCCATCTGTCGGCGCTTTGATGACGAAACCGCGAATCATTCCGTTTCTTCTCGAAGAGGAAATTCAGGAAGCGTATCTGGAAATCCGTGTCGCCGAAACGGACGAAGTGGTCACGATCCTCGAAGTGCTAAGCCCTTCTAACAAGATCGCGGGATCGGCAGGTCGGAAAAGTTTTCTGGAGAAGCGCCGCCAATCGCTAGCGTCAGAAGTTCACTGGGTTGAGATCGACCTCCTTCGCGCGGGACTGCGATCGGTGTCTGAAGCCGCACAGGAGGCGTGTGCCTACTGCATGCTTGCATCGAGGGGCGACGAGAGAGGGAAAGCTCAATTCTGGCCTGTGGGCTTGCGGGAACAATTGCCTACCATTGGCGTTCCGCTCAAGGGCAAAGATCGGGATGTTCTTCTCGACCTCGGGCCTGTCCTTGACACCGCTTACGACAGGGCGGAGTACGAAATGTCCGTAGACTACCGAAAGCCGCCTGTTCCGCCGTTGAACCCGGACGACGCGAAATGGGCCAATGCGCTGCTGCGTGAAAAAGGACTGCGGTAACGCCCCACTCGCTACTATCGGAGCGCCCTTCGCAGGAAATCCTTACATGCCCCGATTCCGTCTACGTTTCGCGGCGAGCCTCGTCTTTCTCGTCGCACCCGCTCGCGCCGAACTCCCCTCCATCCGGCTCGACCGCCTCACGCCGCTCGGTGCCGCCGCCGGCTCGACCGTCGAAGTTCAATTCACAGCGGGCGCGGACACGGAAGATGTCAAAACGCTGTTATTCGATCACCCCGGCTTCAAAGCCGAGTTCGTGAAGAACACCGTCTTTCGCGTCAGCATCGCCGCCGACGTGCCGGCGGGGACGTATGACGTTCGGCTTGTGGGGCGCTTCGGCGTCAGCAATCCGCGATTGTTCGCCGTCTCGCACGGCCTGACGGAACTGACCAAGAAGGAGCCGAACCACGACGTTGCGACCGCGCAGCCGATCACCGTCAACTCCGTGGTCAACGGCCAGTCGGGCCAGAATCGGGAGGACTTCTATCGTTTCCCGTTGAAGAAGGGCCAGCGCGTCGTCCTCTCGTGCCAGGCCGGCAAGCTCGACTCGATGCTGGACGCGACTCTCGCGCTCAGCGATGCCGACGGCAAACCGCTCGCCTCCAACGGCGATTACTACGGCCGCGATCCGCTGATCGACTTTATCGCCCAGCGCGACGGCGACTATTTCGTCAGCACGCATGACCTGTCGTTTCGCGGCGGCCATCCGTATCGGCTCGTCGTCTCCGATCATCCACAAGTGGAGAACGTCTTCCCGCGCGCCGTGCAGGTCGGCAAGCCGGCGGCGCTGACCGTGTTCGGCCGCAACCTCGGGAAAAACGCCAAACCCTCGGCATGGCACATCCAGGACCTCGCGCTGGAGGAATACCCGATGACGCTTACGCCGCCGGCCGACCTGTTCCCGCTGGGGGCGTACCGCTTCTTTGAACATCCGACCTGTTTCAGCGTGCTGCCGACGGCCGCGACCTGCACGCTGACCGGTTTCGAGATTCAGCCGAAGCCGGACACGATCGCCGCCAACGCGGTGCCGCTGCTGCTCGTGGACACGCCGGTGACGCTCGAAGTCGAGCCGAACGACGATCCGGAGCATCCGCAAGTCATTTCGCTGCCCGCGGTCGTGAGCGGCCGCTTCGACCGCGAGCGTGACGCCGACTGGTACGAGTTCGAGACGACGGAGGCCGGTCCCTATTCCTTCGAGGTCTACTCGGAGCGCATCGGCGGGCGGGCCGATCCCTATCTCGTCATCCTCGACGATAAAGGCACGCGCGTCAGCGAACTGGACGACTTCGGCCACCGCCTGAACGCCTTCGACGGCCACCTGCGCGACCCGTCCGGCATGGTCAACCTCAACGCCAAGCGCAAGTATCGCGTGCTGGTGCAAGACCGCTATCGCCGCGGTGGGGCGCGCTTCCAATACGTCCTGACGGTCCACAAGCCGGTGCCCGATTTCTACGCCGCCGTCATCCACAGCCAGAACCCCGGCCCCGGCGGGACCACGATTCGGCGCGGCGGCGCGGCGTACCTCGACGTGATCGTTCACTTCAAGGACGGCTACAACGGCCCGATTACCGTCACGGCCGAGAGATTGCCGCCGGGCCTGCACGCGCTGCCGACGACCGTCAGCGACACGCGCGGCACGTTCATCCTTTGGGCCGACGCCGACGCCCCGGAATGGACTGGCACGGTCAAGCTCATTGCCACCGGCAAGCGCGGCGACGAGGTGCTGCGCCGCGAGGTCCGGCCGTACACGCGCGTCTGGACCGACCCGAACATGAGTTCCAGCCGACCGACGCGTGAGCTGGTCCTGGCAATCCGCGAAACGGCGCCGTTTTCGCTCCGCTTCGGTGTCGAACGCCTGGAAGTGGAGGCCGGTTCGAAGGTGGAGTTGAAACTACAACTGGAGCGTCTCTGGCCCGATTTCAAGAACAACGTCAACGTGCTAACGCTGTCACTGCCCAACGGTTTCAAGATGGGCAACGCGGACCTGGGGGCCGGCAAGACCGAATCGCTGCTCACACTTGAAGTGCCGCCCAACGCCAAGCCGGGCGAATACACCTTCGCGGTGCAGGGTCAGGCGCAGGTGCCGTACAATAAGGATGCAAAGGCGACACAGAAGCCGAATACGCTGGTGTCGCAGCCATCGCGGCCGGTGATGGCGGTAGTGGTAGCGAAGAAGAAGTGAAGACGAGGCGGAATAGGAAACGATACCTGAATCGCCTCAGGATGAGCGTATTCCGACCTCAGCTGTCTCGGCGCGGGCGTTCGTGGCTCCCGTACCATTTCCCTCAGCAGCAATTCCTGAACCGACGATGTCGTCGATAACCTCCGCGGCCTGACGGTCTTCGACTTCGGCTAGACCGGTAATCAGGTCGAACATACACAGAGCGTAGGAACTTCCTGCCTCCGAATCGGGAACGAACTGATAGAACGGAAGATCGTCCATGGTGATCTCGGGTGGTTCTTGAAAGACGAGATAGCCGGAGCGGTCGCTAGGCACGGCTACCCAGCCGCGGCGCAGCAGATAAGCTCGAACGTCCGCCAACCGCAGCGTGCGGAAGCGGGGATCGATCCAGCGGCGATACCGATTGCGTTCGTCTATGAGCCGGCTACCGTAACGCATTATGGCATCTCTCCTTTCTCCAATCGTTCCATGATAGCCCGAATTGCCGCAACCGAGAAGCGATTGTTGCTCGGGATGGTGACACGAATGGTAGTACGCGCCGTTGTCGGCTCGGCTCCCTGAAGCGACATCCAGTAGGCGCAGCGGCGCAACACCAGTTCGTCCGCCGATTGGGCTAGCCAGGCGTCTTCGTCTTGGGGCAACACGAGAAGAACCAGGATGCGTGGCCGTGGCCAGCTCGATTCTCGCAGAATATTGTACGCTCGAACCTCAAGGTCGTAGACGACGGAATCCGCTCGTATCTCGTCCTGTGTTGTACTCTTGACTTGAAGATCGAGTCGCGGCCCGGTGCCCCAGTACTGGCGTCCACGAATCTCCACCCCGCGGAGCGACAGATCGATGCCGAAATCCTGCTCCTCCGCGGAGCAAAGCACACCCGCTTGGGCGGCCACGGCTCGCACATACGCCCATGACAACGCTTCCTGACGCTGATTCCGGGGCAACATCGGGTCGACTTCCTGTCCGTTGAATTACCCAAGAATGCGATCCCACCGCGCCTTGTGAAACGCCACCTTCTGCGCCGCCGTCATCTTGCCGAAATCGACCTCGCCATTCGTCGCTGCCGGAACCGCAGCCTTTTTCTCCTTGCCGTTCTTGCACGCGCAGGCACCCGCGCCGCCGCATGCGCCCGGCTTCTTCCCATTCACCGGTGCCGTCGGCGGAACGCTAATCACCTTGCTGCTACCGTCGTAGCTCATCACGTTCGTTTGTAGCACCATGTCTTCTTCCAGCGAACGCTGCGGTTTGACATTCAGCGCCTGCAAGACGCCGTGATACGCTCGCACCGCCTCCTCGGCGCTCACCTCGCCGTCAGCGATCAGACGCAGACAGTGAACGAACGCCAGCTGGTTCTCCGCGTTGTTGATCTTGCGGCCGAACAGGGCGACGCGGGCGCCGTACTTCTTCGCCTCGGCGAGCAGCTTGAAAGCGTCGTAGGTCGTGCCCGCCGAGCCGCCGAGGATGCCGACGACGAGATGCGCGTCGTAGTGGACCAACTCCTCCATCGCTTTCGGTCCGTGGTAGACCATCTTCAGGAACACCGGCCGACCGGCCGCCGTCACGCCGCCCAGCGTGCGCACGATGGCGTCGTTGATGAATTCCGGAACCTTGCTCGCCTCCACCGCCTCCGGACGATTCGGGTCGAATACCTCCAGAAAGTGCCGGAAACCCTTGCGCTCGGCTTCGAGGCGGAACGTCTTGTACTCTTCCAGAGCCGCGCGGTCGAGGACGGTATCGTTGTTGAACGTGATGCTGTAGAGGCCGAGGTTCGCGCCAAGCTGCCGTTCTTCCGGCTTGCAGTCGAGGTGGCCGCACTGGATGTGGTCGAGCGTCGCGGTGCGGAACGGCAGCGATGGTTGCGACGGATACTTGCTGCCGCGAATGATGTGGATGTCGGTCGTGTCGTTGGCGCGGGCCGCGGGCGTCACGGGGCTGTTGTCGAAGAGACGCTTGTGGATCGTCAGCACTTCGCTGGTGCTGGCGGCCATGAGCATCACATCGACGAACTTCTGCTCGACGATCTGCACGATGATGTCGCGGAATTCGCTGAGGGTGCGATAGCGCACTTCCCCCGGATGCGCTTCCGGCGAGCGGCCGGGTGCGCCGATGGAGAGCGCCATGTCGGCGTCCTTGGCGTCGGCGAGGATGAAATCCTTGCAGCCGCGCGGATCGGCGTGAATGCGGGCGAGCTTGGCGTCGAGAGACTTCTGCACGATGAGATACCTCAAACGAAATTAGCTACAGATGAACACAGATGAACACAGATCAAAACAAAAGAGGGAAGCAGGACTGTCTTGATCGACTTTGCATTTCATCTGTGTTCATCTGTGGCTGATTTTTCCTGGTCAAGTACGCTGCCATGCCGCACGCGGGATGCCGTACGCTTTCGCCTTCGGTGCCTCGACCTTCGTCCCGTCCGCACGCACCTTGCCGATGCGCGCCTCGACCTGATCGATGATCTCGCGCAACACGCGCGCCGATTGCTGAACGCCGGTGCGCTCGCGCGGTGTCAGCGGCAGTTCAATCTGCT
>JBBQPD010000361.1:0-6365 GCA_038331535.1 Gemmatales bacterium
GCTGGATAGGTTGCGCAACTGGTGCAGCACGCGGTCGCCACTCGTCTCGGCCAGGCTCTCCTCCACCTGTTGCTGGGCCGACGGCGGCGGGATGTAGGCCGCCTCGGTGCGCCTCCCGTCCTCCAGACGGAATTTGAACGGCTTCGCATCGTTGAGATCGACAGTTACCAGGCGCTCGGTCTCGTGCTTCGTGCCCTGGTGCCGGATGATCCGCAGCTGAGCCTTGCCGGATTCCGGCTTGCCCCAGACACGCTGAACGTCGATCTGGTAGTCGCCGGAGAACGCCTGCGCGACGAGATAGGTCTCCGACTTCTCCATCACCGTCTGATCGGTAATGTTGCCGCCGACCAGGACGCCGCCGCCGATCGACTGGCGGTTGAGCGCCCAGCAGACGCTGCCGCACGGCTCCGTCACCTTCAGGTCGAGATCGCCCTCACCCTGCCAGGACATCTTGATGACCAGGTCGCGCCGACGCTGATCGCGCACCGCCTCGGCGAGACGACGGGCCGCATCCGTGCCGTCCGATCTGGACTCCAGCTTCTTGACCAGAGTCTCAACCTTCTGAGCGGCGCGGGCCTGGATTTCGCGGTTATTCGTCGGCCAGTCCTGCCGGAGCAGGTTGCCGGCGGCCCACTCCATGCCGCCGGCGTCTTCGGCCAGCTCGGCGTACTGGATCGCCTCGGTGAACGGCGTGGCCAGGTTCGGTTGCAGCGTCGAGGCCTGGCGGCAGAAGGCGACAGCCCGGTCATAGTGCTTCTGATCGGCCATCGCTTGAGAGGCCCGCAGCAGGCCGGTGGCGTCGCTGGGCCGCAGGTCGGCGGCCGAGACTTCGGCGCGCTCAATCTCCTCGGGACTGCCGCCGCTCTCGCGCAGGGCCACGGCCAGCGCCTCGTAGACCCACGGCTCGACGACGATGCCTTGCCGCAGGTTCGCTTTCAAAAACTCGGCGGCGTGCGTCCACTCGCCGTTCAGCGCCAGATAGTCGGCGCAGGCGATAATCAGGCCGGGTTCGTCCACGCCTTTGAGGAGGGCTTCCTGCCAGACCGTCTTCGCGTCGTGCGGCTTGATGCGCGCATCGTGTTTCGCCCGTTCGACGACGCCCTTGCCCGCGCCGGTCGCGCCGAGCAGCGGTCCCTGGGCACTGCTGGGCATGCGCGTCGATCCCTTGACGACCAGGGCCAGCGCCGGCGGGTAATAGCCGAGTTGATTTCGTTCCTCGGCGAGCGGGTCTTCGGCCGGCGCCAGCGCGTTGGTCGGCATTCCCGTAATCGGATCGAACTGCGGCCGCCAATCGTTGGGCTTGCCGACCACCTGGGTAATCAGCGTGATGAGGAGCTGTTGCTGCCCGTTGTTTTGCAGGCCGAACTGTCCCGCCTGACCAACCTGGCCAAGATTGCCGAGCTGTCCTTGTTGGCCGAGCTGCCCTTGCCCGCCGAGCTGATTGAGATTGCCGCCGAGGTTCCCGCCCAGATTGCCGCCGAGTTGCAGGCCGAGATTACCCCCGAGATTCCCGCCGAGGTTGCCGCCGAGATTCCCACCGAGATTGTTCAGGCCGAGATTTCCTCCCAGATTGCCGCCGAGATTGTTGAGGCCGAGATTGCCGCCGAGATTCCCTCCGAGATTGCCGCCGAGGTTGTTGAGGCCGAGATTGCCTCCCAGGTTGCCCCCCAGGTTGCCGCCGACCAGGCCGAGTTGGCCGAGCTGACCCGCCTGCCCGAGAGCGCCGGCGATACCGAGGATGCCCGACTGGTTCAGCGCGCCTTGCTGGGCGAACTGGCCGGGCGTGGCGATGGGGATGACAAGGTCGGCGACCGGGTAGACGCGGATCGTCTTCTCCGCTGCCGCGAAATAGCCCGTCGTGATCTCGATCGCCTCCCGGCGGATGATGTACGTCGCGCCGGTGCGATTCGGGATGCGCGCCAGTATCTTCTTGAGCATCATCGACAGCGTGCCGGTGAACGCCGGAATCGGGCCATTCTCCAGGATTGGCGTCTTCAGCACCTCCTTAAGCTCGTCCGGCCCGCTGGCGAACGCCTTCTCGTTCACGTCGATGGTCACGTCCTGCGAGCGCATCAGGTGTTCGAGCGCTTCTTGCAGCGTCATCTTCGGGTCGTCCAGCTCCTTGAACTTCCGGACCTCGCCTAGCTTGGATTGCAGCTCCAGCGCCTTCTTGGGCATCTCGGGGCCGAAGCCCATCGAGGAGTAGCGGCCCGCGCGGTACTTCGAGAAGTCCGCCCAGTTGTCGAAGGCGCCGCGCGTCATGCGCCGGAGTTTCGCGGCGCTGGGGAACTCGACCGGCGGTTCGTCGGGGAACGGCACCGCCGAGCGCTCGACTTCCAGCAGCGTCGCCAGCCAGCGGTCCTCGCGCAGCCGCACCAGGTCGCGTAGTTCCTTCAGGTGATAGTTCGCCAGCGAAACGCGCTCCGACGAGACAACCGACTGCGCCACCGGTTGCCCCTGGCGGAGCAGGTCTTCGCGCAGGGCCACCGCCTGGAGATACGCCTGCTGGGCGCGGCCCTCGTCCATCAATTTGTGGAACGTCGTCAGCCGGTCGCGGATGACGGCGTCATGGCCCTCGTTCTGCCGCTCGCGCCGCAGTTTCTCCAGGGCGAACGCTTCCAGGGCCAAGCGCTCGGCCTGGTTGTGGGCCACGACAGCGGCCTCGCGAGCTACCTGCTGCAACGAGCGTTCGAGGCGGTCGCCCAGCGCCACGCGCGCCGTCTCGCTCAGATCGGGGTTGGTGCGCACGCCGTCCAGGTTGCGCTTGAGCAGTGTTTGCGCTTCGTTGGGTTGCGTCCGCACGAGCCGCAGCGCCTCGGCGATGGCGTCGTCCACCAGCCGCCGCTGCTGCTGGTCGGCGATCGCTCGCCGCTGTTGTGCTTCTTTCAACACGTCGCCGGGACCGTCCGCCTTCCCCAGCGGATCGACCGCGCCCTTGTCGGCGCCGCGCTCGACTGGCGCCACCTTCCCGTTCTGGAAGCGAACGAGCAAATCCTTGGCGTTCGGCTCAAACTCCTGGCGCAGCTGCTCGCGGTTGATCTTGCCGTCGCGCAGCCGCTGCACCAGGTCGATGCCGATCTTCGCCTCGTGGCAATTGGGATCGAGCGCCTCGGCCTCCTTGAACAACCGCCAGGCCGGATCGAACTTGTCCTGGTCCAGCGCCCAGGCCGCCTTGGCGAGCAGGTCGGCACGAGCGTTCTGATTCTGATCGGAAGCGAAGGCGAGGGCGCGATCGGCCTGCATCAGCGCCGGCCGGTCCTTGCGCGCCGTCCATTGCTTGTACATGCTGGCCAGGAAGAAGTTTTCGACCTCCGTCTTCGGCAGCGGATGGCCGGCCTTGACGGTGACTTTCTTGCCGGAGACCGTACCCATGATGGCATACTCGAAGCGGGCGGCCGGCTTGACGAGCTTGCACAGCAACAGCGTTGGGCTATCGCTGCGCAGCGGCGGCAGCTTCGTCGGCATCATCTCAACGACGCTGTCGGGCAGCTGCAATTTAGCCTGGGCCGGATAGAGAATCGGAACCTCGAAAGCGGTCAGCAGGCTGGCGACCGTCTCATCAACTTTGGCCTCATTGCGCAGGCGAACGACCTTGCCGCCCGTGGCGTTGACGAAGCCATGAATCGTGACGGGATCGGGACGCGGGCCAAGCGGCACGGCATAGAAAGCGACCTGGCGCTCGACGAGTTCATCGCTGAGCTTGGCACGATCGTCGGCGTCGAGCGGGCCGGCGAGACTCTTGCCGTCGCCCAGAAAGAGGAGGACGCGCTGCCGGCCATCGCCCTCGAACGCCGTGACGGCCGTGCCGAACGCTTCCTTGAGATTGGCAGCGCCCATCGGCACTTCGTTGGTCAAGTCCTTGAAGGCATCGGCCAATTCGTCGGGTGCCTTGAAGCCTTTGGTCAGCTTCTTGGTGCGCGTGTTGACAGTCCAGACGGCGACGCGGTCTTCCTTGCCGAGTTTGCCGGCCAGCGCCTTGGCGATCTGGATGGCGGAGGCGAGCGGTCCCTGGGCTTTGCTGGCGGAGGTGTCGAGGAGGAGGAGAACGTCGCGCGGCCGGGCGGGGGCGGCTTCGAGGGCCGGCTTGATCTGTAACGCCGCGAGGGTTTCGCCGTCCGCCGTTCTGTAGAGAAGCAGCGGCCGGTCGCCGAAGCGATTGAGATCGAATTCCGCGGCGAATTCGCGGTCGATTGGGTCGCCCGGCCTGTCGCCGCGGCGCCACTGATTGAGTTTTTCGTCCTGCTGGTCGCGTTTGGGATCGCCCCAAACGTGCGCGCAGGCGACCACAGCGGCGAGGGAGACGACGGCCCCCACGGCCAGTACGCGACGGACGACGATCATGGTCCAAATCCCCGATCAGGATGGGTTACGGAGATGCCTTGCCTCGGAGCGTTCGATACGCGGTGTCTTTACGATGAACGTGGGAGTGATTGCAACTTGCGCGGAGGGAAAACGGATGGGGGAGAGTGGAGTTCGTTCCAATAGCTCCTGGCAAGCCAGGAGCTAGTTGAGCGCTCACTCAAAGAAGCGCCGCACCGGTACGCGGAAATCACCGAGGATGTCCGGCAGATACAACTCGTCGTCGCCGTGGAGGGTGACGGGCAATTCGTCGATGCGGTAGATTTGCAACGCCTCGCGCGTCTGATCGAGGACGCACACCGCGGTCACACCGGCGTCCAGGTATTCCGAGACTTTCGCCAGCAGCCGCGACCAACGGTCGGTCGGTGAACGCAACTCAAAGACAAGCTCGGGGACCACGTCGAGATACCCGGCGGGCAGCGGTCCTGGCGGAATGCGGCTGAAGCTGTAGAAGGCCACGTCGGCGCCGCGCACCGTGTCGGGGCCATGTTGCGTGACGACCGCCGAATCGTTGACGACGACGTGCCCGAGCCGGTATTCGTCCGCTCGATTGCCGACGATACGATCGACCTTGCCGCAAATCTGGCCGTGTCGCGGCGCGGGGACATTTATGGTGACGACCGTTCCGCGCACAAGCTCCGTGCGGAAACCTTTATCGGGTTGGCGGGTGAACTCCGCGGCCGTGAGTAGGGGTTCGGTAGCAGTGGTCATGACATGAGATTACCATCGGCACCTTTGCGGCGACAAGTTCGTTTCGGCGCGTTCGCGGCTACACGATGCCGCGCGGCTCGCCCATCTCGACCTGTAACACCTCTTCGCACCACGCGGCCGCTTCGAGCAATTCGGCTTCCTCCTGAAATTGTCCGACAAGTTGCAGCCCCAGTGGCAGGCCATCGGGACTGAGGCCGATGGGGATAGTGATCGTCGGCAACCCGGTGTAGCTCCATGGCGAGTTAAAGGCGGGATCGCCGGTCGTGTCCCTCGCGGGAGCCGGACCGGTCGTCGCAGGACAGAGCATCACGGCCGGCCCAAAGGAGTAGCGCATGAGGGACGTAAGCTCGTGTTGATGGTCCTTCACGCGCGCGAACTCCGGCGCCGTCGTGGCCAGACCTTCTTCGAGCAAGGAGCGAATCCGCGGATCGTAATCTTCCGGATGGCGGCGGAGTCGAGCTTCATGGAACGCCGCAGCTTCGACGGCCATGACGGTGCGGTGGCGTTCGATAATCGGTCCGAATGCGGAGGGTAGCAATGCTTCAGCAATCGCGGCCCCCGCCGTCCGCAGCAGCCCCAGCGTCTCGTCGAAGCGTTGTCGCATGACCGGGGTGGCCCGGCTCGAAAACAAGCCGCCCAACCAGACGAGTGGCGGCGCGGTTGCAGAGCGTCCCTCGATGTGACGAGCCCCATCGTCGGAGAGGGTCTCGAACAGAATCGCCAGGTCGCGCACGCTCCCAGCTATCGCCCCCACATGATCCATCGACGGTGCTAGTGGCACCACGCCCTCCACGCTCACTCTGCCGAACGACGGCTTCATGCCCGCCACGCCGCAGTACGCCGCCGGCCGCGTGATCGAACCGCCGGTCTGCGAGCCGAGCGCGCCCAGGCACATGCCGCACGCCACCGCCGCCGCGCTGCCGCTGCTGCTGCCGCCAGGCGTGCGTTCCAGGTTCCATGGGTTGCGCGTCACCGGCGGGTCGAAGCTGGCGTACTGTGTCGTCACCGTCTTGCCGATGAACACGGCGCCGGCCTCGCGCAGCCGCTTCACGGCCGTCGCGTCCTGACGGGCGATGCTGTTCGCCCACAGCCGCGAACCGGCCACCGTCGGCCAGTCGAACACGTCGAAGATGTCCTTGATTCCCAGCGGAATACCGTGCAGCGGCCCGCGCCACTGGCCGCGTTTGACCTCGTCGTGCCGCTGCGTCGCGGTCGCGCGCGCACCGTCGCGGTCGATCAGCACCCAGGCCCGGACGCGCGACTCGAAACGGTCGATGCGCTCCAGGCATTCGTCA
>JBBQPD010000362.1:0-6362 GCA_038331535.1 Gemmatales bacterium
GGTATATTACGTTTTGTTAGTCGCCGCTTGCGGCTTTGCGGGGGATAACCGCTAAGCCGCATGCGGCGGAGTCTAGGGACGGAGTCCGCCATGTCGAAACCAGCGCCCCTATCGTGGCTGCTACCCATCCTGGTGCCGCTCACCGCCGTCGTTGGCGTCCTGTTCGGCGTCATCGTCCTCGGTCGGCTGGCCCGCGAACATCTCGGCGAGAAAGGAAAGGTCGATTTTGCCGCCATCGAGTGCGCGGCGCCGCTGGGGTTGTCGCGCGCGGAGTTTCTGGGTGAAGTGCAATATCTGGCGGGATTACCCGACCGCCTCGAACCGTCCGACGATCTGGTCAAGAAGTTGTTTGCCGCCTTCGTCCGCCACCCGTGGGTCGCGGAGGTGCAGGGGATCAAAATCTCGCCGGAGCAACAGGTGCGTATTCGGCTTCGTTTCCGAACGCCGGTGCTGGCGGTCGAGCAGAGCGGTACGAAGCGGGCGGTGGATGAGACCGGATTTCGGCTGCCGGAAGCGGCGCCGACGGAAGGACTGCCTGTCTTGCATCAGAGTGGGGCGGCGGGTACCGCGTGGGACGACGACGAAGTGAAAGCGGCTGCTCGGCGCGCAAGCCTGAAAACGCCGTAGGATCGGCTCCCTGTTTACGTTTCGCGCGGATCCGCGCGAAACGTAAACAAGGCACGCGCCTCACCACCACGGCTGCAACCAGTACGCGATCGCCGCACCGCCGGCGAGGACCGCGATAATCAGCAGCCATTTCATCCATTCGTAGAAAGCGCCCCCAGACGACTTCCGGCGCGCGAGTCGAATATGCGGCGCCGCTCCATCCACAAGGGATGGTCCCTTGACCGTCGGGGCCGGGATCGCCGTTGACGCCAGCGGTTTCGACGAAACGGGCGCCGACGCCGCCGACATCGACAGCGGCGCCGCGGCTACCACGAGGTCGCGAAACTCCGGAAAGATCCGCACCGGCTCGAACGGTCCCTGTTTCGTCCGGGCGGCCCTGATGTTGCTGGCGTCGCCCAGGAGGCCTTCCTTCAACGAACGGCGAATTGCCGCCACGTTGCCCTTCACCGTGTGCGAGGTGTCGTCCTCGTCCTTGTAAACGAGATACCACATTTCTTGCGGACCGGCCGCCTCCACAGCGGGTTGTCGGCGCGTGCTGTGGCCGGTCAAGTCCTCGACGAACTCACGGCAGGTCGTCGGGCGCATCGCCGGGTCAGCGCTCATGGCCCGCATGATCGCCCAGTCGAGCCGTTCCGTCAGCGACGGCACCAGCTGGCGCGGCGGAGTCAGCTCGTTCTGCACCTTCTTCATCCAGGCGTCGAGTGGACCGTTCGACTTGAACGGCAGCTCACCGGTCACCATCTGGTAGAGGGTGGCGCCCAGGCTGTAAATGTCGCAGCGGATGTCGGCGTTCTTGGCGTTGCGGAACTGTTCGGGAGCCATGAAGTGCGGTGTGCCCAGGCCGCGACCGGTGCGCGTCAGGTTTAGCTCGGCCTCGGTCTCCTTGACCAGTCCCAGGTCGGCGAGCTTGGCCACGCCGGTGGGAGTGACCAGGACGTTGTCCGGTTTCACGTCGCGATGAATGAGGTTCTGCTTGTGCGCCCGGTGCAGCCCCTGGGCCACCTGGGCGATGATGCGAATCGCCTCAGCTTCTGGGAGTCGGCCGTCGCGTTCGATTTTTCTCCCCAGCGATTCGCCCTCGACGAACTCCATCACCAGGTAAGGCGTGCTGCCGCTGTCGCCGTAATCCAGGGCGCGGACGATGTTGGGGTGGTCGAGGCGGCTGGCAGCCCGGAACTCCTGCTCGAAGCGTTTGAGCAGCACCGGGTTGGTGGCCATGTGGGTCGGCATGATCTTGACGGCGACGATCTGCCCGGTCTGACGGTGCCGGCCGCGATAGATCGCGCCCATGCCGCCCTCGGCGATCTTGTCGAGCAGATCGTAATTGCCGATCGTTTGCACGGCGGGCTTGGTGGAGTCGAGAGCCATCGCCGACACCTCCGCAAACACGACGAGCGCGTCGGGTTGGGTGTGAGTGCCCGACCCATTCTCGGCGAGTCCCTGGGCATTGTAGCTTGGGGATGAGGGGAAGGCATGACAAAATCGGGAAGTGCCTCCGTTTGCCGCTTGCGGCTTAGCGGTCCAGCGCTGCGAAGCCGCAAGCGGCAAACGGAGAGTTGCCAATCCCCAAAAATCCGCGCAATCCGCGTCCTCCGCGTCCCTATCTGGCGGGCTGCGCGCGTTAGGATGATTTTTCTCTGGCATTCCGCCGACGGATCGTTCACAATTAGTACAGGTGGATTCATCGCGCGCATCTTGCCCACCCTGGCACGCATCCGGGAACCCGTCACATGTCGATGCTCGGTAAGATTTTGGCGTTCCTGAACATCCTTGGGGTCGGCGGCTTTATCTCCCTGGCCGCCCTGACCTATGCCAAGCGCCAAACCTGGGAATACGCCAATTTCCGCAACGACCTCATCGTCGAGGGCTTGCCCATCGATGACGCCGACAGCGACCGTACAGGCAACCCGCTCGTCAACCGGTTCGGTAGCGACGCCGACGCACGGAAGACCGACCACACCCTGAAAGAACTGTTCCCCGCCAATCCAGTGGCGACGCAGGTCGCGGAGGTCGAGCGCGTCCGGGCCGAGTTGCAGAAGAAAATCGACGAGGCCGGTAGCGACGTGCGCAAGCAGAACATGCTGTACGCTCAGCTCCTGCTTCCCCTGGCAGGCAGTCACACGCGGACCGAAATCTATGCCGACCGCGAATTCTACCTGAGCATGAAGGCCCAGCTTGAAGACGACAAGCAATTCGAGGCGTTCAAGAAGGTGCTCGCCGACGCCATCGTCATGGCCGTCGAGTCGGTGCGCTTCGAGCCGAAGAAGCAGTCCTTTGAGAAGGCGTTTCAGCAGGTGCTGACGGAGTTGCCGGGCGAGGACAAGTGGAAGCTCGCCGAGGCGTTCCTCAAGAAGTTGCCGAAGGAGGGGGTACCCTTCGAGCGGGCGGCCGAGGCGGGGAAAGCGGCGGCGGAAGACGTCGAGAAGATCGGCAAGGCCAAGGAGGATGCGACCCAGGCAGTCTCGGCAGCGAGTTCGGCCTACTTCGTCGCCAGGGCCGAATACCGGGCCAGCCCCACGCCCGAGAAGAAGGCCGACATGGAGAAGCTGGACGAGGCCTTGCGCGTCGCCGCGAAGAAAGAGCAGGTCGCCACGGAAGCTCTGAAGTTGGCGCCTCCCTCTCGTGATGCCGCAGCCGTCGCCTTCCTCGAAACGATCCGCCAGGGCAAGAAGAACGACAAGTCGAATGCCGACTACATCAAGGGCGTCGTCAACGAAGTCCTCACGGAAACGCTGGACGACGTTCGCGACGTGCTGAGCGCGCGTTTCGAGCAGACGTACAAGGAAGCGCTGAGCGGCGACTACACCGCGCCCGAGAAAGGCGATAGCAAGCTGATTCGCGACCGGCGCCGGCTGGCCATCGCCCGCGTCCTGATTGGAGCGATTGACATCCTCGATCCGGAAGCGGTCAAGTCTTTGCAAGACGGCTCGATTGGCATGGACCTGCCGTCCTACAAGCGTCTCATCGCAGTCGTCGGCATCGAGTCGGCAGTCCGGGCCGTCAACGAGCAGCAGAAAGCCCTCGAAGAAGTCGTCGGCACTTTGAACGACCGGATCGCCGCCGAACGCACCTCCTTCCGCGATCGTCATCACGACGCGATTTTGTCGCTCAGACGCCGCGCCGAGGAAATCGACCGACTCGGCCGGCGCCTGGTGGAAATCGCCGCGCAGGCGGACAAGCAGCGCCTGATCGCCTCGGGCGAACTCGCCCGCGTCGATCAATACGTCGTCGATCTGAAGGAATCGCGCGACAAGACCGCCGCGGAAATGACGGAGCTGGTGCGACTCACGGACGGCCTGAATAAGGTTCGCATCGCCATTCGCGACGCCATCCGCTCCAACGAGATCAACCTGCGCAAGATCACCGAGTTGGAGGACGAGGTTCTGTACTTGCAGCGTAAGGTGGAGGAAAAGGAGAAGGCGGACAAGGAGAAGAAGCGGCAGAAGACGCCGTGAGTTAGGTCAGTGGCACCGGCGTCCCGCCGGTGGGTGGCCGTATCGAAGCGAAGAGGACAGCATGACGAAATTCGGCAAGACCCTGGTGTTCGTCAACCTGATCTTAAGCCTGGCGCTGATGATCTGGGCCATGAGCGCGTTCGTCCACCGCATCGACTGGTCGGACAACAAGGCCAAGGACGGAAAGCCGGACGGCGAGCTGGTCCGCAGGATCGCCCGGGTCAAGGCGGCGTGGCTGCCGTTGCCGCAGTCCGAAAACGACTGGCGCGCCTCCCGGCAAAACCTGCTGGCGCTGGAAGAGCGCCGGCGCGACGTCCGCACCTGGTACGATTCCGAGATGGCCAAACTCGACAAGGATGCCAATCCCAATCAACCGACGCCGCTGTTCGAGGTCGTGACGGACCTGACTGGCATGCCCGCGTTGGAACCCAACGGCCGCATCAAATTGCAGGCGGCGAAAGACTGGGGTACAATCAATGCCAAGGGTGAACGGGAATTAAAACCCGTGGTCGCCCGCAACGCCTACGACCTGCGCGAGTCAAACCTCTTTCTCGGCGACGACAAGCAGGAGGCGCCGTTGAAGGAAGGGTTGCTCGCTTCCCGCACGCGGCTGCGGAAGGGCGTCGAGGACAATGTCGAGACGATCACGCGCATGCTCGGCCCCAAGGGATTGCACGCCCGTATGCTGGATGAGAAGGCGAAACGCGAGGGCGTCGTCGAGGAGTACAAGGGAGTGCAGCCGCTGCTCATCAACACGGCCGCGACCTCGAACTTCGCCACCGAGCGCGTTAAGGAGCTACAAACGCGCGTGGCGGAGCTGGAAGAGAAACGCATCGAGCTGCGCCGCAAACTGGGTATCGCGGGCGAATAAGGTAGTGCGATTCGCGCCCTGGAGACTGCAATTGCCGGGCCGAAAGAGCAAATCTGGCGTTGACATGAAGGCGGGAAGGCGGCATAAACCCGCCCCGCCCTTCAGGGGGTTCAGGAAGGGCGTGCGGCACCACCAGGGGAACCGTGTCGCGGTTGTTAGGGAGACGGACCAATGACTACGTTCGGTAAAATACTCACGGTTTTCGTCTTTCTCTTTAGCCTGGCCGTCGGTGCCCTCTGCGTCGTCCTCTATTCGTCAGGCCTGCGCTATTGGGCTGTCACCAAGAAACTTGAATCCAACTACGCCCTCGCGGAAGCCTCGGAAAAGAGTCTCAAGGAGCAACTCGACAAGCAGACCAAGGAGAACGCCCAGATGGCCGTCGAATTGAAGCGGATGGCCAACGCCAATCCGAACGATTCGCTGCCCGCGCAGGTCAAGAAGCTCCAGACCGAATTCGAGACCCGCGACCAGGAGGTCAAGACGCAGAAAGCCCGCATCAAGGAACTCGAAGACTTTTTGCTGATCGAAAAGAAGAAGAACTCCGAGTTCGACGCCATCGTCAAAGCGCACCAGCTCGAATCGAAGCAGAACCTCGAGGACAAGCTCGAACTGAAGAAACAACTGCAAGCACAGATCAAAGCCAACGCCGACTTGCAAGTCGCCGCCAATAACGCCCGCGAAGACAAGGTCAAATTCGAGATTAAGGCCGACGCCCTGGAAGCGACGAACAAAGACCTGGTCGCGCGGATGACCGATCTGGCGGTAGAGCTGACGCGGGCGAAGAAGGCACTCGCGACGGGTAACACCGGTTCGACCGGCGCTACACCGTTGTCGCTGTCCGCCCCAAACCCGCCGACCTTTGCGGTCGATGGCAAGGTTCTGGCGTCGGGTGACGGACTGGTCGAAATCAGCGTCGGCGGCGACGCGGGTCTGGTGAAGGGGCACACGCTGGACGCCTACCGCCTCAACCCGCGGCCGCAGTATCTTGGCATGATCCGACTGGTCACGGTCGAGCCGACGCGCTCGGTCGGCCAGCTGGTCGGCAAGCCGGTCTCACCGTTGCAGCGCGGCGACAACGTGGCGAGCAAGCTGGCCGGAAACTGACAGGGGCGTGCGGCGTCGAGAGGGATGAGCATGGCGACGAAAACGGTGACGCGGGCGCGGGACAGAGCGCCGGCCGCTCCCAAGCCGAAATCGGATGCCTACGTCGGCATGCTGGCGCTGGCGCTGCTGGCCCAGATCGCCGGCGCGGCGTTCCTGTGGCTGGACTATTCTTCGTATTCCGACAAGGCGCCGCCGAAGGTGCAAGACCGCCCACCCGCGTCCGTCGGCGCCAAGCAGCCCGAGCCGCCACCGCCCGGACCGGCTCCCGGACCGATGCCGATGCCCATGCCCATGCCCATGCCCAT
>JBBQPD010000363.1:0-6362 GCA_038331535.1 Gemmatales bacterium
AGATCGATGGTTCCTCCGTAGTAACCCCCCTCATCGACTACTTGAGCGACGGCCAAGACGATGCGGGATTGGTCGATCAGTTTCACCGTTTTCATGTTCATGGTTAATGCCCCGTCGTATTCATAAAGACTTCTGCCAAGCGAGCAAGGTTCTCATCGTTGAAGCCGGCTGCTCCGTCGGGATGGATAAGCCGATGATGGTTCGGCAACGCTCTGGAAGGGAACGGGATGAGGTCGAAGCCGACACTACGAATCAATTCATCCGTTGTAGAGCCGACCGTTTTCGACACATCGTGCAATGCCTTGGCCTTCGGGAATGCCGTTCGCATTTCCTGGGCCGCTTCGCCAGGGGTTGGCGATCTCAGGACGGAAATCCCCGGAACGTCCAGAGAGGCTTCCTTGGGCTTCAGCCGAAGGTTTTCCACGCTCGCCCCACCGACGCGGTGGATGGTTCGATCTCCGACAGCAGGTGAAGCGGTCGGTGTTTCGGGCATCTCCTTCAACATTGCCGGCTTTACTCCGCCTCCAGCGCCCTATTCGCCGCCTTTTCCGGCAGCTTCTTCGCTGCCTTCGGGTGCGCCTCTTTCAAATGCGCACCCAGCGTCTTCGCCTCGATCACCTTCTTCTCCAGCAGCAGATCGCGAATCGTCTCCACGATCGCCTTGTTCTCCCTGAGAATCTTGATCGCCCGCTGCCGCTGCTCCTCCAGGATTTCTTTCACGCGCCGGTCCAGCGCCGCCTTCTGCTCTTCCGACAGCTGCGGGTAGCGCTCCCACCATTTGCCCTGGTTGTTGCCGCGCTCCACCCAGTAGTTGCAGACGCCGGTCGCCTCGTCGCCCATGCCGTAGGCCTCGACCAGGGCGCGGGCCATGTTCGTCGCCATCATCAGGTCGTGGCCGGAACCCAGCGACAGGCCGTCCAGCAACAGCTGCTCCGCCTCGCGGCCGCCCATGTCCACGCAGATGCCGTCGAGGTACTGGGCGCGCGTGATGACGTACTTGTGCGGACTCTCGGCCGACAACACGTAGGCCGTCGCCCCCATCACGTCGTCCAGCAGCGAAATGCGTTCGATCGGCGGCGAGTGCGGCGTGAACAGGGCCACGACCGCGTGGCCGGCCTCGTGCGTCGCCGCCACCTTCTCCTCCTCCGGCGTCATCGGCGGACTCTTGTGCCACTCCGTCAGGGCGCGCTCCACGTCCGCCACCGTCGTTTCGTCGCGGCGGTCGTCGCGCAGCCGAAAGCGGGCGATGGCCCGACACAGGGCGTTCAGGTGGTCGCCGCTGAAGTGCGTCCCTTCCGCCGCGCCAGGCACATAGAAGCGCGTGCGCTTCACTGCCGATTCGAGCGTCTCCTCCGACATCTTCAGCCCCATCTTGCGGTCGTAAATCCGCAGGATTTCACGGCGGGCGTCGGCGTCGGGGTAGGGAATGTGCAGGTGAAACTCGAAGCGCCCCGGCCGCAGCAAGGCCGGGTCGAGGATTTCCGCGAAGTTCGTCGTGCCGATGACGAAGACCATCTCTTCCTTGTGGAAGCCGTCCATCTCGGTCAGCAGCTGGTTGACCATCGAATGCTCGACGCCGCTGCCGGTGTAGGTGCCGCGCGCCGAGGCGAACGAATCCAGTTCGTCGAAGACGATCACCGCCGGCGCCGACAGCCTGGCCCGGTGGAAGATTTGCCGGAGATTATCTTCGCTTTCTCCTACCCATTTACTCTTCAATTCCGGGCCGGAGACGATGGTGACGGCGGCGCCGATCTCCGAGGCGATGGCCTTGGCGAACAGCGTCTTGCCGGTGCCAGGCGGCCCCCAGAAGATCATGCCCTTGGGGATCAGCTCCTCCATCGCCCGGATTTGCTCCTCGCTGGTCAGCGTCTCCTTGCGGCGCAGTACGTCGAGGATTTCGGAGCGCAGGCGGTTCTTCACCTTGGCATAGCCGCCGACGTCCTTGTCGAGGTTGACGGTCGGCACTTCGAGGGTGCCGCCGAGCGTCGCTTGCCGCAATTGCTGGTAGGCGCGGGCGGGATTGGCCGGGTAGTCCTCGCCTTCCAGCGTCGAGAGCAGTTTGCGCAGGCGCACGGCGTTGACGCCGGAGACGTACTTGTACAGCGCCCACGGATTGAACTCGCGGCCGAATTTGCGGCTCTCCTTGGCAGTGACGAGATAGCGCAGCCGATTACGGCCGATGCCGAGCAGGCTGACGCGGTGCGGGAACAGGTTTTCGATGACCTTCGGCAGCGGGAACGACGGATCCTTGAAGCCGACCCAGACGAGGTCCGGATTCTCGTAGAGGAGTGGGATGACCTCGCGCGCCTCAGTCGTGAGACCGCCCTGGCCACTGGTTAGAAGATCGAGGTGCGGCAGCACGATGACGCGCTTCTCGACGGCCCCGCGCACAGCTTCGCGCAGCTGGGCGATCATGGTGCCGAGCATGCCCATCGGCATGGCGCCGGCCGGCTCTTCCTGGCGCGGCCGGCCGTCGAGGTAGAGGCAGCTGAGGTTCACCGCTTTCAGCCGCGCGCGCAGGTTCTGATACAGGAATGGAGCCAAATCCTTGTCGCACTCGACGAGCGCGGGCAGACCGCGGCGCACCTTCGACGCGACCTCGGCGAGATCCGCGGCGTAGGCGGCCTCGACGGCGGCCTGCGGCGTCAACTCCTGCGGCAGCTCGGCCTCGGGGATCAGGATGGACATAGACAAATCTCGCGTTTTGCCGCTTGCGGCTTAGCGGTAGCCGCCGCTAAGCCGCAAGCGGCAATCATCACACCTCGACGACGATGGTGAGCGACCCGGCCTGCGGGTCCTCGGTCATTTCCTTGATCTGGCCCATCGACGCGGCCTTGCGCTTCAGCGCCTCGGCGGTGACGCGGTTGACGGCCTCGTCCAGCTCCTTGCGCACGTCGGCGAGCCGGCCTTCGAGACGGTCGGTCACCTTCGTCTGTAGTTCCGCGGTCTGCTCCGCAGCGCGGCGGTCCAGCTCGTCGCGGGCCTCCTGCTTCAGCGCCTTGCGAACCTCGGCGGCGGCGGGACCGGCGTCGTCCCAGGCGCTGCCGCTGCGCTCGGACTCCAGCGCGACGTTCTGCGCCGCCTCGGCGGACACGGTGACGGTCGCCGTCGCCGGATCGACCGTAACGGTCGCGCCCTTCTCGCGGCGGATGAGTTTGCCGCCTTCCTCGACGAAGCCGCGCTTCTTCAGCTCGTCGCGCAGCAGCCCGGCCATCTGCTCCGGCGGCAGCACTTCGATGATTTCGAGGCAGGTGCTGACCCGATCCTCGGCGCGCAGCACGCGGTTCTCGCTTTCCTTGACACTGACGCGGTACGCTCGGCTCATGGGTCGTCCTCATCTGCGCCGCTTGCGGCTTAGCGGCATCTCCGCTAAGCCGCAAGCGGCGACTAAAGGGGTGATAACTGCCGCGCGATGACGGCGGCGCGTTCGCACAGCGCGTCACCGTTGTACTGCTCCCAGTCGGCCTGCCACATCTGGGCGGCGGCATAGCCCTCGTCGAAATAACCGACGGCACGGGCGCGGCGCGCCCAACTTCGCAAGCGTGCCGTCTGGCGCACCGTCGCCAGGGCCGCTTCGTAGACGGCGGCGCGGTCGCTGAGGCGCATGCCGACCAGGTGCAGCCGGCCGGTCCACATGCCGGCGTGGGCGCGTGGACCGAGAAGGTTCGCCAGCGACCGCAGCAGGAAACGCGCCAGATCCCAGCGTCCGCTCGTCTCGACGGCATCGAGAAAGGCGGTAAGCACGCGCTCCTGGGACGCGCCGAGCGCCTGCATCACGCGCGGCTCAGTGATGCCCTCCTTGCTTCCCTCGACCTGCTCCCAGCGCCGGGCCAGGTCCGCTTGCAGCGCCTCCAGGATGCACGAGCCGACGCCGCTCATCCACGGGACGAAGTTCGGCGCCATCTTTTCCGGCACGTCGGTGAAGTCCTCGGGGTAGGCCAGCCGGCACAGACCGTGGCGGGCAAGCGGCTGTTGTCGTCGAATGCGGCTGCCGAGGTAATCACTTGCCGCGCGCAACCCTTCGTGGGCGAAGAAGAGCAGCAGTCGGTCGCCATCGGTCAGCGTCTTCTCGGCCGGCTGCCAGGTCCACGTCTCGTCGTCGGGCCGAAGGGACGTGATGGCGAGAAGAAACTCCAGCGTTTGCGGCGAGAACATCAGGCCCAGGTCTTGCGGCGGCGTGCGCTCCCAGAGCCGGCCGTCACGTCCCTGGTCGCCACGCAGAAACCGCTCCTTGCGCCAGCCGCCGCGCTGAGCCAGCAGGTGCGTACAACCCTTGCCGAGGGCGGCGCGGATCAGGCGCACGGCGCCGGGACTCAGGCAGGCAGGAACCTCGCAACGGTTCTCGACCAGCGACAAGGCCCGTGCCGCCGGCTCGCGGCGCAGGAAGTAATAGAGCAGGTGGAGCAGGTTCGCTTCAACGCGTGAGACCGTCTGCATGTTTCTCCGCTCCACCGTCTTGCTGCATTGTGGCGGACGAGGCCACGTCATTCTACGGTAGCAACGGGTGACGGAATCGAGTCGAGGAACTGTGGCTCACGGCTAGAGCGAGGCGATGGCTTGCTGGCGACGGTTCGGGTCTGCCTCGATGGCGTCGAGGAGGGCGAGGGCGTCCTCGGAACGCTGAATTATCTTCTGAGCGTGTTTCGGCGAGGAGAAGTTTGGCGATGGCTGAATGTCGTAGTGGGCTTCATTCCTGAAGGCACAGAGTTTTTCGAGTGCGTAGCCAATCGTCTTCAAATCCGGATGCTTCGCAAAGACAAAGGCGAGACGCACGGAACCATGAACATTCTGCTTGGGATGGCGCACGTTCGTCCAGCGGGCCAGAGCGTCTCGACACTCCAGAAACAGGGCGTAATAGGCTCCGACCACGGCTTCGCGCCAGAATGGTTCCGCGCCGCCGCTCACATTCGATCGGGCCGGTTGCAGGAAAGCGCGTCCTTGCATGGGTCACTGGGGGGAATGGAGAATCATCGGGAATCGCGACCAGACCTGGGGCGGGAAAGTCTCAATCATCCAGCGGCCCATGTCCTTCTCCGCCTCGTACACTTGTTCCCACGGTCGATCGGCCAGACCCTGGATGACGATACGCGGCTCAAGGCCGGTATCATAGGAGTCGCCCCATCGGACGGTCAGATTGATCAATCCGTCCACATTCTGGCGCAGGTATTCGAGTATCTGCTCGAACTCCGCCTGCATGCCGAGTTCGGCCACGAGTTCCGCGGCCTGTGGCTCGATCTCCACCGAGATAGTCGTCGTCGCGCTCATGTCGAGCCTCCTCGAAAGCCGGGCGTTTCCGACACCAGTCTAGCAAAGACGCGGCGCCGTCGCCATGCGGGCCGGTTTACGTTCCGCGCGCGAAACGTAAACATGAACCGTGACACGCTCCAAAGGAGAACCCTCCCCATGATCCAGGACCTCTCCACCCGGCACGACCGCGTCGGCGATCTCGTCTCGCTCCCCGCCACGCCGGAAGGCTGGGCGCGTTACCGCCTGACCCCGGAGCAGGTGCGCTTCTTCCACGACAACGGCTACGTCGCCGGCGTGCGCATTCTCGACGACGCGCAGGTGGACACGCTGCGGACCGAGTTGCAAGACCTGTTCGACCCCAAACGCCACGACAACGGCCTGTTTCACGAATACCACACCAACGAATCGCTCGACCCGACGCGCGTGCTGTTCCACGCCCTCGGCGCCTGGCGCATCCGTCCCGGCTTTCACGACATTCTCTGGCATCCCGCCTTCACTGTGCCGGCGGCGCAGCTGCTCGACGGCCCCGTGCGCTTCTGGCACGACCAGCTCTTCTGCAAGCCCGCCCAGCACGGCGGCGTCGTCGCCTGGCATCAGGATTACTCGTACTGGACGCGCACGACGCCGATGGCTCATCTCACCTGCTGGATCGCTCTCGACGATGCCACGCGCGAAAACGGCTGCCTGCACTACCTGCCCGGTAGTCATCGCTGGCCGCTGCTACCGATCACCGGACTGGCCGGCGACATGGAGGCCATCCGTGAAGTGCTGACGCCGGAGCAGATGGACCAGTTCGACCATCCCGTCGCCATCGAGCTGAAAAAGGGCGAGGCGACGTTTCATCATCCGCTCATGGTCCACGGCTCCTTCGCCAACGACACGGATCGGCCGCGCCGCGCCACCGTGATCAATGTCTTCCGCGACGGCACGCGCTCGTGCAGCGACCAGCCGCCGCTCAAGGACATTCCCGTCGTGCCGCCGGGCCACAAGATGGACGGTCCATTCTTCCCGCTGCTGTTCGATCCGCGGTCTTGACGAGCCGCGCAGGAAGTATGTGTGAAGGAGCCGCGCACGATGTAAGGGGGCCGAACTCCCGCTTATTTCGTGCGCGGCTC
>JBBQPD010000364.1:0-6358 GCA_038331535.1 Gemmatales bacterium
GTCTCGTGCCGTTCGGCGGCCAGCGCATCGTCTACGGCGGCAACGCCCTCGTGTCCGGCCCGCTCGACGATCCAGAGATTCGCAACGCCAGCCTGGAGCGCATGCGCGCGGCAGGGTTTGGCGATCAAGCGACCGTGTAAATGCGCGCCGACTGTTTACGTTGCGCGCGGACCGCGCGAAACGTAAACACACAGAGGATCTCCCATGTCCGTAAAACTCTCGCGCGCCGCCTACGCCGGCCACTACGGCCCGACCACCGGCGACCGCGTCCGCCTCGCCGACACCGACCTGATTATCGAGATCGAGAAGGACTTCACCGTCCCCGGCGAGGAAGTCGTCTTCGGCGGCGGCAAGGTGATCCGCGACGGCGGCGGCCAGTCGCCCTACCAGGCGGCGCTGGCGCCGCCGCACCTCGACCTCGTCATCACCAACGCCGTCGTTCTCGACCACTGGGGCATCGTCAAGGGCGACATCGGCGTTCGCGACGGCCGTATCGTCGCCGTCGGCAAGGCCGGCAACCCGCTCGTCCAGCCGGGCGTCGATCCGCGCCTGGTCATCGGGCCTGGCACCGAGGTTATCTCCGGAGAGGGATTGATTTGCACCGCCGGCGGCATCGACACGCATATCCATTTCATCTGTCCGCAACAGGTCGAGGTCGCGCTGGCCTCCGGCGTGACGACGATGATCGGCGGCGGCACCGGCTCGGCGACGGGCACCTGGGCGACCACCTGCACGCCGGGCCGCTGGAACCTGATGCGCATGCTCCAGGCCGCCGAGGGACTGCCGATGAACTTCGGCTTCCTCGGCAAAGGAAACGGCAGCCTGCCGGAGCCGCTGGAGGAACAGGTCCGCGCCGGTGCCTGTGGACTGAAGCTGCACGAAGACTGGGGCACGACGCCGGCCGCCATCGACACCTGCCTGAGCGTCGCCGACAAGTACGACGTGCAGGTGGCCATTCACACGGACACGTTGAACGAGGCCGGCTTCGTCGAAGACACCATCGCGGCGTTCAAGGGCCGTACGATTCACACCTATCACACCGAAGGGGCCGGCGGCGGCCACGCGCCCGACATCATCAAGATCGCCGCGCAGTCCAACGTGCTGCCGTCCAGCACCAACCCGACGCGGCCGTTCACCGTCAACACGATCGACGAGCACCTCGACATGCTGATGGTCTGCCATCACCTGTCGCGCTCAGTGCCGGAAGACGTGGCCTTCGCGGAAAGCCGCATTCGCCCGGAGACGATCGGCGCCGAGGACGTGCTGCACGACCGCGGCGTCCTGAGCATGTACAGCTCCGACTCGCAGGCGATGGGCCGCATCGGCGAGGTCATCATTCGCTGCTGGCAGACGGCCCACAAAATGAAGGTGCAATTCGGCGCGCTCAAGGGCGATAGCGCGCGCAACGACAACGAGCGCGCCAAGCGCTACGTCGCCAAGTACACGATCAACCCGGCGATCACGCACGGCATTTCTCACGTCGTCGGCAGCGTCGAGGAGGGCAAATGGGCCGACCTGGTGCTGTTCAAACCGGCGTACTTCGGCGTCAAGCCGGAGCTGGTGCTGAAGGGCGGCCTACTGATTTACGCTCAAATGGGCGATCCCAATGCGAGCATTCCGACGCCGCAACCGGTCTACGGCCGGCCGCAGTTCGCCGCCTACGGCCGCGCCCTGTCGCACACCTGTCTGACGTTCGTCTCGAAGGCGGCGCTGGACGGCGGCATCGCGGCGGAGTACGGCCTGGAACGCACGGTGGTGGCGGTCGCCAACTGCCGTAGCGTCGGCAAGAAAGACCTGAAACGCAACGACGCCACGCCGGAGATTCGCGTCGATCCCGACACGTACCAGGTGTGGGTGGACGGCGAGAAGATCGGCAGCGAGCCGGCGAAAGTGTTGCCGATGGCGCAGCGGTATTTTCTGTTTTGAGAGCGCCGAAGTCTTTTGTATAGCCGCGACCCGATAGGGGAGCGTGAGATGAGTACCGAGCGGGTCCGTCAGCTCGTCCGCCACTTTTCCGAGAACGGGTTGAAGGTACTGCTAGGCGATCCGGCCAACGTCCGGGAATTGCTGGGCCTGACCGGCAGCGACTTCGTTGAGGGGATGGATTTCACCGCAATGAAGCGGGAAGAGACCTCCTATGTGGCCGAGGATTTCCGACACCTGGAGTCCGACGTTGTCTGGTCGATTCCGTTCCGAGGGAAAAAGGCGGACAAGCGGATCATCGTGTACGTTCTCATTGAGCATCAATCCGAACCCGATCCACTGATGGTGTTCCGGGTAATGCTGTACATGCTGCTGATCTGGCGCGATCAGACCCGAGAGATCAAGCGCGCACAGGGACACTTGCGCGGCGTACGCTTGCAGCCAATTCTTCCCGTGGTCTTTTACACGGGCACACGGACGTGGACCCAACTCGAACCGCTCAGCGCCTTGATGGAAGGGGGCGACTTGTTTGCCCGCCTCACGCCCCGACTCGACCCGTTGTTCGTCAACTTGCCCGCACTCGCTCCCGAGTTGTTGTCTCGGCAGGGCGGGTACTTCGGAGTCGTGATGCAACTGGTGCAGAGCCGCCGGGAAAATCCCGAGGCGTTTCGAGACGTGCTCCGCCACGTGGTGGAGCAGTTGGAGGCGATGCCACAGCAGGAACAGACGCGCTGGCACGAACTGCTTTCCTACATCCACGCGCTCGTTTATCATGAACGGGAAGAGAGCGAACACCAGCCCTTGCACCAAACCATTGAGGACGCGGTCCGCAACAAGTACCGCCGAGAGGAAGTGAACACCATGCCACGAACGATCGCGGAAGCGCTCAAAGACGAGGGGCGGAAAGAGGGTTACCAAGCCGGAGGCATCGAAATGCTTCAAAACACGCTCTTGCGCCAACTCCGTCAGCGTTTCGATAAGGTGCCAATTTCCGTCGAAAAAGTGATCCGTGCCACGCAACAGGTCGAGCGTCTCAATGGCTGGCTGGACCTCGTCTTGAGCGCGCAGACGCTCAAGGACATTGGGATCACCGCGAAACCGTGATCGGCAGCGAGCCGGCAGAGGCATTGCCGATGGCGCGGCGGTATTTTCTGTTTTGAGAACGCGGAGGTCTTTCGTTTAGCCGCGAGACTCTGGCGAGCGCTTCGCAGGGAGATAAACATGGCCGAGCAAATCCCGCGGAACGACTTGATCGTCGGCAGGACGTATGTCGGCCGCGGTCGTAACGGCAACGTCGGGCTGTGGAATGGCAAACACTTCCTTGTCATCGGTGAAAAGTTCGGAGATGTCATCAAGTACGAGCCATACTACGAGGAGGTTACCGGCTGTTTCCAACCCTTCGCCATTGTCGATGAGGGAGCGATGGTTGAGCCCTTCGGAAAAGCAGGGTGGGATAAGCACTATGGTAGGCGAATGGAATTTGGGACGGGAGACTCCGATACTGACTTGCTCAACAGTCGCAGAACGATGGCGGCACGCTACCGATTCCGCCTGATGTTTGAATGGGGCGGAGGTTGTCTGTGGTGCGACAATGAAGCCAGCCGCGAGCAGTTCGATGTGGGACCGAGCGAGGGCATTTTACCTCTCGCTGCTGAAACACGGCGGCGGCTTGAGGAGTTGACCGCCTGGCACGATCAGTCGCGGAACTGGGAATATCCTCCTGATCCAGGTCCGTGGTCTCCGGACGAGTTCAGCAATTTCGACGCAGCAGCACTCGAAATCCTGGAACGGATCCAATCTGAATTAGGGCCAGAGTTCGAGGTCAATTATCACCCCTTGTGAAAATGAACCTCCGCCTCCTCCAAATCAGCGACTCCGCCCTCCCCATCGGCGGCTTCACGCACTCCTGGGGTCTCGAATCGGCCCTCTCCCGTCGTCTGGTTCACGACGCCGCAACGCTCGAAACCTGGACGCGCTCCTGGCTGCGTCACGCTCTCGCCCCGCTCGAAGGCGTGCTCGTCGCCGCGGCTTGCCGTTTCGCGCGGACCGGCGAGCTTCCTCGTCTCAACGTCTTGCTACGCGCCATGCTCCCCGTCCCGTCAATCCGCACCGCCAGCGCCGAGATGGGCGAGCAACTCCTTTCTCTCGCCGCGACCTGGGAGTGGAGCGCCGCAGGCGTCCGCGCCCTGGGCGATCCGCGCGGCTGGCAGCACGCCATCGTCTTCGGCCTGCTCGGCGCCCTGGCCAGCGCGACGCCGGAAGAAACGCTCACCGCCTACCTGCATCAGGCCGCACTCGGTATGATCGGAGCAGGCGTCCGCGCCGTGCCGGTGAACCACACGCACGGGCAGCAGATACTGGCGTACCTCCATGCCGATCTCGCCGCGCTGGCGTCCGAAATGGCCGGGCGCGCGCCGGAGACAGCCGGCAGCGGTTGTCCGTTCTACGAGGTCCTTTGCGATGAACAGACGCGACTGTATACACGGCTCTTCCGATCCTGAGGCGTCGAAGCGCTGGACCGGAATGTTTCGGCATCGCGAAGGGCCGGCGCACGATCACGATCATCTCGGCAATCACGGTCCGGCGCGCTTCGCCGGGCCGCGGCGCAAGGTCTTCACTCTCGGCATCGCCGGGCCGGTCGGCTCGGGCAAGACGGCGCTGGTGGAACGTCTCTGCCGCGAGCTGTGGCCGGAGATCAACCTCGCCGTCATCACCAACGACATTTACACCCACGAAGACGCCGAGTTCCTGTCGCGCCGCAAGGTGCTGCCGCTGGAGCGCATCGTCGGCGTGCAGACCGGCGGCTGTCCGCACACCGCCATCCGCGATGACGCCAGCGCCAACCTCAGCGCCGCCGCCAATCTCGAACGGCAGTTTCCCGAAATGCAGCTGCTGTTGATCGAGTCGGGCGGCGACAACCTGACCGCCGTCTTTTCGCGCGAGCTGGCCGACGTGTTCATCTTCATCATCGACGTGGCCGAGGGGGACAAGATCCCGCGCAAGGGCGGGCCGGGCATCTGCACCAGCGACCTGCTCGTCATCAACAAGACCGACCTGGCTCCGCACGTCGGCGCCGACCTCGATGTGATGCGCCGCGACAGCCTGCGCATGCGCGGCGAGAAGCCGTTCATGCTCATCAGTCTGCGGCAGGGCGACGGCGTGGGGGAGGTGGTCCAGTGGGTGCGTCAACAGTTCGCATCACGGCGCAAGACTTCCTGACCCCGCCGGAGTTCGCCCGGCTTGCCGATTCGCGCGACCAGCGCTCCACCGGACAGATCGGCGGCGTCCGCGTCGAGCTGGTAGCTGCCGGCGGAACGACGCGCCTCGGCGCCTGCTACCAGCAGGTGCCGCTGCGGGTGCTGCCGCCGTTTCAGTTCGCCCCCGACCCGGCGGCGCTGCTCTACCTGCTTAACCCGACGGCGGGCCTGCTGGACGGCGACGCCCACCTGATCGAGATCACGGCCCGCCCCGGCACGCGCGCCGTCGTTACCGGCCAATCAGCCAACCGCGTTCACCCCGCTCTCGCCGGTTTCTCGACGCAGCAGTGGCACGTCCACGTCGGCGCCGGCGCGGAGCTGGTCATCCTGCCCGGCCCGACGATTCCCTACAAAGGGTGCCGCTATTATCAACGGGCGTTTATTGAGCTGGAGGCGGAGGCGCGTCTAGCCTGGGGCGACGTGTGGCTACCTGGCCGCTACGCCCGTGCGGAGGCGTCGGAATGGTTCCAGTTCGACCAAATTGTCCAGGAGCTGGAAGTGCGCCGCGCGGGCGAGCTGGTATACCGCGAACGCTTTCACTGGAAAGGACCGTGGAGCGCGGAGCAGGTGCGCTGGTTTTTGGGATCGGCGCGGGCGACGGGAAGCCTCTTCGTCACCGGCGACGTGCTCCTGCCTTCACAAGCCGCCTCGGTGGAACGAGTGATCCTCCCCCTGGCGTCGGGCGACAGCTGCATCCGCTGGTGCGGAGCGCCGCCGGAATTGACCGCGGATTTGGTCGAAACGGCGCTGAGTCTTGCCGCGCGCTGGAGCGGCGGCGACGTGCCGTGGCTGCTGGCGTCGCACAACCTGGGGCCGAATCACTGGTTCGCGGCACGGCCGTGGCGGAGCACAGAAAGCATTCACGAGCCACGACCGTCAGGGAGCGCTACTGAAAACGCTTCCTGACGGTCGCGGCTCGTAGCGCATGGTTATGTAGAATAAAGGAGATGGAGCATGACGACAACTCCCACCGTGGAAGTGCGAAACGCCGGAAGTTCCCACCGTTGAACAATTCGCGCGCGCACGCACGCCGTCGGGCCTATAATAACATTGAGAGCAAGGCTGCATTCCTTCGTTGCGATGTAATACTTTCGTAGAGCGCGGAGGCAACTTGGCCACGGGTTCCATTGTCCACTGGATCGCCCGTGCCATTATGTCCTTGCCCAGTGCCGCCCGTA
>JBBQPD010000365.1:0-6347 GCA_038331535.1 Gemmatales bacterium
CGATGGCCACGGTTTCGCCGCGTTTCTTGTCCCCTTCTTGCCTCCACTGCCAGGCGGCGGCGCCGGCGGTGAAGTACATGGTTTTCCCATCCGTGCAGCCGCCCATGGACCCGGAGCGATTGCCGGCGACGTTGAGCTCGACCTGCCAGGCCGGCTTGCCGGTGTCGGGATCCCAGGCTTGTATCATCGTCCCGGGCGGCGAACCCTTCGTCCCAAAACCGAAGGCGACCTTGCCCCCCGCCGCGACGGGCGCTGCCCGTTCCCAGATGTAGCGGCCGCCAATGTCCGCGGACCACAAGAGCCGGCCCGTCTGCTGATCCAGGCAATAGAAGGCGCCTTCCATCCGGCCGAAAGTTGGCCGCGGGACGAACAGTCGGCCGCCCTCGACCAACATTCCCGACGAAGTAGACCACTCCGGACCAGGCAGCTGCACGCGCCAACGCAGACGGCCCGTCGCCTGTTCCTGACAGGTGATGAGGCCGTTCAGCGTCACGGTCAGAAGATCGCCGCCGCTCGCCAGGCAGGGAGCCAACTGATGACCGAACCCGCGTGTGGCCCAGCGAACTTGCAGCGGCGGTTTGATCGTCGGATCGTCGAGGTAGGACGTGTTGCCGGCGTTGCCATACGTTGAAGGCCAGTCGGTGGGCTTGCGCTGCGCCGGCCCAGGCTGAGCGCGCGCCACGTCGAGCTGATCGTCGCGCACCGGCGCGCGCTTGCCCTCCGGTCCAAGGACATAGAAGTACCCATCATCGCAGCCGAAACAGATCGAGCCTGCGACGACCGCCGGCGTCGAGCCGATTCCCTTGCCGTGTGGCGTCTGGAAGCGGAACGCTTTGGCGCCAGGCTTGCCGCCCAGATCGATCACAATGAGTTCGCCGCGCAACGTGGTTGCTACCAGGTGATCCTTCGTCAAGACCTGGGAACTGGCGAGCGGTGTGGAATCCTTGTCATCCCGCCAGGCGGTAATCGTCTTGTTGGCGTCGAAATCGAAAAGCTGGATGCCGTTCTTGCCATTGGACGAGTCGCGGAGAGTGGCCGCGGCACCCCGCACCGCCGGCGTGATCCAGGGATAGGCCTCGCGCCGCCCTCCCGAACCTTTGGCGACTCGGCCATCCGCGAGCGCGAGTCGCGTGAGTGCCAAATAGCCGTCCGCCCCCATGCCGGCGTTGTACACCCAATCTCCGGAGATGGAAGACGACATGGGCGACGACCCATCCCGCCCGGTCGGCGCCCGGTTGCACCAAAGGAGTTTGGCATCCTTGCCCCGGTCTTCAACACAGACAATATCCCAGCCGAAACTGGTGACGATCTTCTTGCCCGCGCTGGCCACGTCGCCGCCGCCGTAGTGCGGCCGGTCGTAGCTGCCGGGATGGCCCCGCTCGCGTTGCTGGCTTTTGGTCACCTCCGGCGGTTCCTGGTAACGGGCGTAATGGTCCCATTGCCAGCGTTCGGCGCCGTCCAGGTCTAGGCAGCGCAGCACGGCGTCGAGCGCCTGAAAGTAAATCGAATCGTTGGCGAAGGTGAGCGCGCTGACAATGGGCGAGCCGACCTGCACCGTCTTGAGAACCTTGCCGTCGCGGCTGTCGAGGATGTGTAGCGTTCCTGCCGTCGTCCCGTAGTAAACGCGGCTCTGGACAACGCACGGAGAGGACGTGTTGAATCCCATCGCCCCTGCCCCATCGGGAGCGGTCTTCCAAAGGACGCGCCCGCCGCCGGGATCGATGCAGTAAGCCGTGCCCATCTGATCGACGACGTAGGCGCGATTCTCGACGAGGGCCGGGGACGTCATGATCGCGTCGTCGAGCTTGACTTGCGCGACCAGCCCCAGCGGCGGCCGCAGCGCCTCGTCGGCCGCGTCGCCCGTGTGTTCGGCAGTGCGCATGAATTGCGGCCAGTCCGCGGCCGCGATCGGTCCGCGGGAGAACCCCAGGAGGAGGGCGGCGACCGCAACCACTACGCGCAGGCAGTGCCGTTTCTCGGATGTCATCATCGTGCCTCCCTTCATTCGATCGGTGAGTGTTCCGTGTTGATTCATCGTTTCGCGCGGATCGCCACGCGCGAAACGATAAATCGTCCCGCTACTTCGGCTGCCGTTTCTTCCAGTCTTCCAACCACTTGTCGGGATCCCAGTAGTGTTCCTCTCGATCCTTGAAGAGGTAGGCATGTACGAACGAGCGTGGCCGGCGGCGTTCCGGCGGCAGCTCGTAGGCGGTCTGGTCCAGCTCAAAGGCGAACCCGAGCGGCAGCGGTGCCTCGGGCGTTGCCTCCTTCCAGCCGCTGTTCCCCGCGAACCAGCGCCCGCCGTAATCGCCGAGCGTCGCCATGTCCCAGCGCGTGATTCTCCCGGTCGCCCGGTCGGCGACGAGCACGCCTTCAGACCGTCCGTCGTAGCGGTTCTCCACGTTCTTGATGAACTTGTGGTCGGGCCAGCGCGCGATTACCCACCGGAGCGTACGGCACCCGGCGCGTGCCATCGTCCTGCTCTCCGGGGAAGTTGTACGGGACGACTCTCGCAAAACATAGCAGGGGACGCATACTCGATCAGAGGCGACTTCCTCGGGCAATTAGGCTCGTCTTCCTCCCGGTCATGACCGAAACAAGTAACGGCCAGTAGGCGAAAAGTGGCTGAGAAGTAGCCGAAACTGCGCGAGGCGGCCTTCAAACTGTTCGACGCGGTTCTCGCCAGAAGGTAGAATTTGCACACTCCCGAGTTCCCGTTTATGCGCCGCTCACTCTTGATGCCTTCGCTGACCAGCATTTGCCTGGTCTTTCTCCGCGTCACTCCATGCCAGGGAGTCCAAGAGCCTGAACGCGACGTTGCCACGGACAAGGCCTGGTACACTCCGGCCGAGTTGCTGACGGTCCTGGCCCAGCGCGAGGGCATCCGGTGGGCCCTCCCCGAAACGCTGGCCGGCCGTGCTTTCGTCGGTACAGCGGCGAAAACCGATGCCGTGCTGAACGCGGCGTGTGAACAGTGGGGCCTGGCCTGGACGCGCAGCGACGGCGTGATCGTGGTGCAGCGCGCCAACGACGAGCGGCTCAAGAAACTGACGGCCGCTCTCGAAAAGGGAGACCACGCGGCGGCGTGGGAACTGGGTTGGCTGCGCGACGGACGCGCCTTGCCGCCGCTGGCCGACGCGCTCGCCGGTATGGATGCGCCCCTCGCTCTGGCCGCGGCGCAGGCCATCGAAGTCCTGGATACGATGGTGCCGCTCGGCCAGGATGAACTCGTCGATGTCGTACCCCTGGGCCGCGTCAGTCTGGCGGTCGCTTATCCACCCCGAGCCAAACTCGCTCAACTTCTCGATTCGCCGTATCCGCCCATTCGCGCCGCCGCCCTGCGTCTTTTGCTCGGCCAGGGGGGCAAGGTTGCGGAGGAAGCGAAAACTCGCATGGCCGATGATCGCAGTGATCCGGTCCAGCGCGTCAGGCAGCAGATCCTGCCCACGTTGCCGCCTCCCACAAGATCGCTCAACCATTGCCCATCCCGATGGACCTCGCGGAGATCAAGGCGGTCTGCGCGAAGATAAGCGCCGAACTGCCGGACCTGGCCAAACGCAGCGAGTGGGAGCAAATGCGCTGGCGCGTGCGCAGCCTGGAGGCCTGGTCGCGCGGCGGCCAGCCGGCGGCCACCGAGGCGTTCTTGGAGTTGTCCGGCACCAAGATTCAACAGGGTTGGTACCCCGCTTACGTCCACATGCACCTGGCGGCGACCGGCAGCCCGCAGGTCACCTCCAGGCTTGCGGAGCTTTTCCCAATGGCCGACCGCGCCACCATGTCGCGCGGCCTGGAGAAAGGCTTGTATGGCAACGCACTTCTGACCTTCACTCGGCCCTACTTGAACGAACAAACGGTTTGCTATGTGAGCGCACGCAAGGCGGGGCGCGAAGCGCACGACGATCTGCTCGCCTGGGCTGGCCGCGGTGAGATTGCGGCGGTAGACGCACTCGGGGTCATCGGAGGACTCGAGGTGGTCGCCACGTTGCGCATCCAGTTGGAGAAGGGCGCGCCCGACGCTGACACCCGGATCTTCCGCAGCGCCAAGGCCCTCGCCCGAATCGGCAGCCACGAGGCACTGTCGGCGCTGCTCGGCGCAACCGAGAGCAAAGGCCGTGTACGACGCCATGCGGCGGCGCTGGCGCTCGGACAAATCGGCGGCCCCAAGGCAATGGCTCGGCTGCGCGAATTGCTTGAAAAGGATGGGGATCGCCTGGTGCGGGCCGCGGCGGCTGACGGCCTGGAACAAATCGGCGCCAGGGAAAGCCAGGAAGAGGCGGCCGCGTTTCGCAAGGCGGAAGGCGGTTTGCCCGAGTTCGTCTATCAGCCGCGCAACCCACGCTTCGGCCCCGACTTTCCCGTCAACCAGTGGGTCAACCTGAAAATCCGCATCAAGACCGATTCCGCGTTCGGAGAGATGGGCTGGAACTACGACGTATCCAATCGGCTCTTCCTCCGCTACGGGGGCTGCAGCGGCTACCACAATGAGTTGACGGTCTTCGACCTCGGCACCGAGCAGTTCGTGCAGCGCCGGCCGAACGAGAAGATGGCCGGCTGGGGCGATCGCCGCCTCATCAACGGTTGCACGGCTGGCCGTTGCTGGGACCCCTATACCAAGGTCATGTGCCTCGGCCCCGCCATCGGTTCCACCGAACCGAGCCTGGCCGTCTACGACTACTACAACAAGGACGGCGCCTATCGCTTTTGCAGTTACGACCTCGCCTCCGATCGCTTTCGTGCCGCGCCCAGGGCCACGTATGCCACGCGCTACGCCTTCGACTGGAAGAACGGCCTGCTCCTGCCAGTCAAGTTCACGCACCCCAACCACAAGACCAAGGACTTCTGGGCTTTCGACGTCAGGTATCAGACCTGGCTCGATCAGAAAACGGCCGGCGATTATCCGCGCGACCAGGACCACACCACGGCGGCCGTGGAGCAGGCTTCCGGGCTCCTGGTCCTTTACGTGGCGCCGCACCCGGACCGGCCGGCCGAAACCTGGACCTATGATCCGTCGCGCAGCCTCTGGAAAAACATGCAGCCGAAAGTGCAACCCGAGGGGGTGCCGGGCGGCGGCTTCGTGTACGACCCCTTCCACAAGCTCCTCCTTCTGCAAACCGGCAAACAGGCCACGCAATTTGGCGGCGGCGCTGACTCGATCACCTGGACTTATGACGTCCGCACCAACACCTGGACTGACCTGAACGTGAAAACCGGACCCGGCAATCCGTGGGTCGGCGCCATGGATTTTGATGCGGAACACAACGTCTTCGTTCTGTTTAACCACAACGACAAGCACGTGTGGGCGTTTCGCTACAAGGACGTGGCAACCGGCACGAGAGCAAAGTGACCTTCGACCTCGATCAACTGGGCAAGACGTTCGACAAGTCCCCGAACTTCTATGTGGCCTGCTCCGCACGGACGCGCATCCTCGGCCGGCTCAACCCGAAGGCGGTGCGCGACTTCTTCGTCAAGTACCAGGACCGCATCCTGTTCGGCACCGATTCGTCGGTGCTGAACAACGTGAAGCCCGACGATGAAAAGGGGGTTGCGGAGTGGCAAAACAAGGCGGCCCGTTTCTACAGCCGGCACCTGGAATACTACGAGACCGACCGGTTCGGCCTGATGGAACCCTATGGCTGGGGCAAGGAGTGGATGCGTCTGCCCGGCGTCAAACTGCCGCCCGCCGTACTCGAAAAGTTCTACCACGCCAATGCGGAGAAGCTGATTCCGGGCCTGGCAGGCTCAGACGCGAAACCGTGATGGAGGTGATAGGGGTGCGTTGCAGCGTATATCGCGGCACTGCCAGGGGACAAATGGAGACGAGCACGTTCTCTATTGAAGAAATCACCAAAACAAACGTGCCCGTCACCTTTGATTTCCCATGATCGCGACTCGGCCTAGAGATTCGACGATGTCGCCTTTTCGGGTTCCCCATGTCCCCTTTCCGGGTTCCCGCCTCGCTGTCACGTCCCTTGCGAGCGATGACGCGCAGAGAAGTCGAGGAAATGCTGACCGCGTGCCGCGCGCTCTCGTCGGGATCGGCGCGGTGATCCGCCTGGACCTCGACTTCGCGCAAGTTAAATCCCCTTCGGAATTACTGTCAAGTCGGCTTCCGCCTGAGATAGCTGCGTCAAGCATGCCTTTATCTGCTGGCTTAATTGCCCCAGCTGCTTTTCTGAATCTTGCGATATCCTCCTCAGCGCTAACTCTCCATCAAGAAGTTGTCGTTGAATGGGCAGGGCCTACGCATTACAGCTTACCCAACTTCCGATTGATTCCGAGGGGCTGAGCCGATGAGCCAGTTGCAGCGGGAAAGCTGAGGGTCTATAATGCCCCCTAAACACTAACAC
>JBBQPD010000366.1:0-6346 GCA_038331535.1 Gemmatales bacterium
ACAGCACGGCGTTGCCGTATTCGGGGTGCTTCGGCGCGGGCAGCACGCCGCGCAGTTCGCCGCCGACGAGGTGCGTGCGCGGGTCGCCGAGGGCGATGCGCGCACCGGGGTGGTCGGTGCGCTCGGTCGCGTAGACGCTGGCGTTGTACCGGGCCTTGTCCCACGGGTAGACGTCGCTGACAGCGAGAGTGCCAACGATGTCATTGGCGGCGTTGGTGAGCGCCACGGTCTGGCCCGGCTTCAGCGTCTTCGCCAACGCCTCCTCGACGGGGAAGGCAAGCGGGATGGTCCAGGCGTACTTCTTGCCGTTGTGGAGGATGACTTCTTCGTCGAGAACGCGCTGCCACGTCTGGCTGTCCATCGCGCCGGTGAGCGGGCTGAGGCCGCCATCGCCCAGGCGGTACAGCGTCGAGAGGTCGGCGTCGCTCACCGGCATTTTGGTAAGCGTCGCGGCCTTCGCGCGGAAGTCGGCGGCCTCGGCGGCCGGGACGTTACGGGTGACGGGTTCGCTCAGCCCGCCGTGGGGCGCGATCAGATCCTGCATTCGTCGATCTCCTATCGTTTAGCCGCCCGTCTCGGACGGCTAAACAAGACAAGGCGAGGGGTCAAATCTGGTACGACAGGGAGTTCCCCTGTTCGCCGCGGCGGACAAGCTCCGCGAGCGTGAACTTTTCGAGCAGGCGATTCTCTTCAACCTGGATTTCCTTCCAGACGCCCAACAGCGTCTCGACGGCGGCGGAGTGGACGGTCTCACCCAGGGCGCTGTGCGTCGTCAGCGTGCGGTCGTCGATGGCGTTAATCACGTCGCCAAGCGTGACCTGCTCCGGCGGCCTGGCGAGCTGGTAGCCGCCTGAAGCGCCGCGGACGCTGGTGACGAGGCCGGCGGTCTTCAGTTGCAGCAAAATCTGCACGAGGAAGCGCGGCGGAATGCCCTGCGCTTCCGCGATGGTCTTGATGCGCACCGGCTGCGGCTCGCGATAGCTGGCGGCCAGCTCCAGCACTGCGACGCAGGCGTACTCGGCTTTCGCGGAGATGCGCAATCAAAGATCCCCCTGAGCCCGCAGCGCGAGCAAGGGCCGCCCTTGCTTGCGCTGCGGGCTCAAATCCCGCTTCCCGACTGATGCTCAATCACGTGCAGCCCGCACTCTTTCTTGCGGGAGCCGGCCCAGCGGCCGGCGCGCTCGTCCTCGCCGTCGGCCACCGCCGCCGTGCAGGGCCAGCAGCCGATGCTCGGATAACCCTGGTCGTGCAGCGGGTTGTACGGCACGTCGTTCTTGAGGACGAAGTTCCATACGTCCGTCTTGGTCCACGCCAGCAGCGGGTTCACCTTCACAAGCTCAAACTTCGGATCCCACTGCACCACGTCGGCCCTGGCGCGGTCGGTCGTCTGGTCGCGGCGGATGGCGCTGATCCAGGCGTCGTAGCCGACCACCGCCCGGCGCAACGGCACCATCTTGCGATCGAAACAGCACTGGTCCGGCCGATGACGGTACAGCGGGCCGCCGTGCTCGGCCTCGTATTCCTCGACCGTCGTGTCCGGCCGGATGTACTCAACCTCGATGCCGTAGCGTGTGCGGATGCGCTCGCGCAGCTCCAGCGTCTCGGCGAACTGGTAACCCGTGTCGAGGTTGAAAAGACGGACGTTCGGCTCGATCTCGGCCAGCATGTGGATGAGGCAACAGCCCTCGGCCCCGAACGCCGTCGCCATCGTCAATTTCGGGAAGAACTGGTCCACCGCCCAGCGTAAGATACGTTGCGGCGAGGCGTTGCGTAAATCTTCGCTGGCGGCGGCGATCTGCTCCGGAGTCATGGGCTGGTCCATACCACTCCTTGGTCGAGGCGGGAGCGACGAGGTAGGCATCATTATTATCGTCTTAGTGATGATTTCGTCAAGTCCGACGCGAGAGGTTTAACGAGCGGCAGGAAAATGAAGCGCCGTAGGGTGATTGCGGTGGCACCGGCGTCTCGCCGGTGGGGGCGCTGCGCACCGGCGAGACGCCGGTGCCACCGATCTTGGAAGTTATTCTTGGACGCCCGCTTAGAAGCCGTTTCCCAACCCAACCCCCCCGGCCCCCTTCCCTACGAGGGAAGGGGGAGCAAGCCGGCATTCGCCCCCTCCCTTCGTAGGGGAGGGGGTTGGGGGGAGAGGTTTTGAAACCACGTCTTAGCGCTCGATCTTGACGACGTACAGCGTGAACTCCATCGTCGTCGTCGGCCCGGCGGCGGTCTTGATCGTGAGGACGCGCTGGCCCTGGATATTGCCGACGACGCTGGTCGCCTTGAGGCGCACCGCCAGCGTCAGCGAATTGCGAACGTTCTGCCACTCCGGCGAGTCGCGGCTGACCTGGAAATAGGCCAGACCCTGCATCGACGGCAGGGCGCGCGGCGGTGTCGGCGTGTAGGTGAACCGCAGGCCAGCGGCGCTGCGCTCGAAGATCTTATCGACCTCGCCGGCACTGCCGATCTTCATGTCGAGCTGGCCAGTCGTCAACATGCGCACGCTCTCCTCGACCGGCAGCGGACTCTTGACGCCGACGTACATCTGCCAGTTCGCCTCCAGCCACGACGGGTCGAGCGCCACCTGCATGCGCAGGCCGGCGCCCTCAAAGGGTCGCGCCTTGTAGTCCGGTTCGACGATGCCGTCGAGCAGGGCGTCGAGGTGGCGCTTGACGGCGTAGAAACAGCCGCCGAGGTCGTCGTGATCGTAGCGCGGCAGCTCCGGCGGACGGCGGTTGTCGCCGAAGATCGCCAACTGTCCCACGAGGCGGCACAGTTCGGCATAGGCCGGCAGCGGGTGAACGCCGCGGGCAAAGGCGCTGACGTTCAGCAGGGCGTACGCCTCGTTGAGCACGCGCAACTGGCCGACGATGAGCGAATCGCCGTGGGCCTGGCTCGCCAGCGAGATGCCGCGCGAAATCATCTGGTCGGCGAGCAGGTCGATCTTGCGGCCGAGACGATGATAGATCGCCTCCAGGATGTCCGCGAGCAACGGCGGCCAGGCGTCGCAGGCAAGTAACGGCGGGATGTACGGAAAATGGACCTTGGGCGTGGAGTCAGAGCCGGCCGACTTTTCGAGCCGGATCAGCGGCAGCACCTCGAAGCCGGCTTGGTCCTGGCCGGGCAGCAACAGGCGGACGTTGAGACGCCGCAATTGAAGCGGTTGCGGATTGAGGCCAGTGTTCTCGTCTTCCAGGTCGAACTCGTCGAGCAAATAGCGGCCGGCGGCGTCGGCCGGCGCCTGGGCGACATTGGCTTTACCGAGCCGGGCGGTAGGCACGCCGACGTGCAGGGTGACGTTGCTCGCCTGTTCCAACAGCGGCTTGAGATCGACCGCCGGCAATTCGCCGTCCTCGGCCGTGACGAGCGTGCCGTCGCGCAGCCGGGCGCGCAGGCGGCGGATGACGAACTGATAATTCTTGAGGGCGTCGGGATCGTGCGCCAATTCCCGCAGACCCCAGTTGTAATGATGGTCCCAGCTCTCGCCGGTCTGGAAGGCGTCGAGGGCGTGACGGGTCGCGGCCTGCATGTGATGCGGCCGGAGGAACATGCCCTCGTGCCAGTGGACTGCGCGCGCCGTCATGCGGATCGCCCTCTTCTTCTTGCCGCTTGCGGCTTAGCGCTCCCGCTAAGAGTCTGTCCCAGAAGGGGTCTTTATCTACGAGCCGCGACCGTTAGGGAGCGCTTGTCGCGGCGTACCTCTAACGCTCCCTAACGGTCGCGGCTCGTAAAGCCTACTTCTGGGACAGACTCGAAGCCGCAAGCATTCTCTGATCCCATCACTTCGCCGGAATCTCCACCGCCACGCGGAACCCGGTGTCCGGATTGGCGACGCGATAATACTGCACCTGGGCGTCTTCCTCGCGCTGCTGCTCCTCCAGGTCGGCGAAGCTCAACGGCCGTTTCGCCTCCAGGCGCTGGCCGCGCAGGACGACCAGCTTCTCAACGCCGGGCCGCTCGACCACGTCGCGCGTCAATTCGGTGCCGTTGCCCGCCATACCGCGAACGCCGAAGACGCTCACGTCGTCTTCGCCGGGGGCATCGACCGGCAGCGGTCCCTTGCGGCGCCGGCCGACCGCGACGCGCACTCCGCGCGCCGGGCCGTCGCGGCCGTCGCGGTCCCAGAAGCCGGCGGCCTTGTCCCACTGGCGCGCCGTCGGCAGTTGCCCGCCAAGCCATTTTGCACAGGCCGCCGCCTGCTCCGCCGTTATCCCCAGCGCCGGCAACGGGCCGGCCGGCGCTACCTGCGGCTTCTTGCCCTGGAAAGCGCCGAAGACATGGATCGATACCTTCGTCTCCTGGAGGTAGAACGTCGGCGGGTCCGCGGCGCGCTGCTGCGGGATCAGCAGGAAAGTCACCGGCGGACGACCGGACTGGTCCGCCGCGATCGCCTTGAAGAACCGCCGATTCTGGACGTCCTCCACGATCTCTTCGGACGCCGCCTTGAATCCCCCCGGAACGACTGGCGGTGGTGCCTTCTCCTCTTTCGGGTCAATCTTCGGCTGCACCGGATCGTGTGAGTGGGTTACCCACCAGATGCCGACGCCCAGGGGAACGACCGCCGCTCCGACCAGCGCCGCGGCCAGGATTCGCCGACGTGATTGCGATCGGCGCGGCTTGAGCAGCGGCGTGTCGGCCGGCTCTTCGTTCTTCTTCCGCGACACGCGCTGGCTGTACGGCGACCGCGCTCCCGGCAACAAGGTTCCTTCCGGGTTCGGGGGGGCGCTACGCGACGCCGCTTTGCTGGCCAGGCGCTGCGCGTTCGTCGCCGTGCCGATCGGAAGATTGAAGTCGGTTCGGCTGGTGCCCGCCAGCGCCTGGGCCAGCGCCCGGTAAAACTCTCCGCAGGAGGCGAATCGCTCGTCGGGATTCTTGGCCAGCGCCTTGAGCAAAACATCTTGCTCGGCGTCGGTCAGGCTGTCGAGGTTGGGGACATTATCGAGATGATCGAGCATGACGCCGGCGTAATCGGTGCTGGCGAACGGCCGCCGTCCCATGCGCAGCTCGGCGTAGGCGTAGGCCAGGCTGTACAGATCGCTCTGCTTGGAAGCGTGGCCGCGCCACACCTCGGGAGCCATGTACGCCGGCGTGCCGGAGCCGCTCACCGACACCGAGTTCTGATCTTGCCGTCGGACCAGGCCGAAGTCCGCCAGCCGGACGTGGCCCTCGACCAGCAGGATGTTGTCCGGCTTGATGTCGCGATGCAGGACGCCCTTGTCGTGCAGATAATCGAGCGCCTCCGCCGACTCCCTGGTGTAGCGGAGCAGCTCGTCCTTCGGGATGCCTTTCTCTCCCTCGGTCCGGCATTGCTTGAGGCGCTCGCGCAGGCTCGCCTCGGCGAGGTCCATCACGATGTACAGCCGGTCCTGTTCGGCGAAATAGGCGTGCGTGCGGACGAGAAAGTGATGCGTGAGGCTCTTGATGACCTCCAGGGCGCGCTCCTCGCGCTGGCGCTCCTCGTGGTCGGCGGGGCGGGTGATGACCTTGATGGCGACGGGAAAACCGCCCGGCGCCGTCGCCTTCCAGACCTCGCCGAAGCCGCCGCGGCCAATGAGCTTTTCGCGCTTGTAGCCGCCGCCGAAGGGGAGGATGACTTCGGGTTCCACGAACGGTTGACTCGGGGCTGGGGGCCTAACTTTGACCGGCGGCGTGTTGCTCTGCGACCGGATCGTGGCCACCGGTTGGTCCTGCACCAAACGCTGCAACGCCGCGAAGCGCTCGGGGAAGCGCTCGCGGTACGATTCCAGAGGCGCCTGGTCGCCGTAGCGCTGGCGCACCCGATATTCTTCGTAGATCAGGGCCGCGGGCGCCTGTTCTTTCGGGCCAAGCTCGGGAAATCGCTCAAGGTAGTGCTCCAGCGGGACGCCGTTGTGACGCCGCCAGCGAATCTCCAGCTCCGTCTTGATCAGCTCGATCAGCGCGCTGGACCGCAGGGCGTCGGCGGCGGGCGGGAGCAGACTCCCGAGATCAGCGGCGTTGGTGCGTTGCCAGGCTTCTTCGAGGCGATCGGCCAATTCGCCGATGCGGCGCCAATCGTCCGCACTGATCCTGCCCGCTTCGGTGATGCTGTCCATCACGCGCTCCTGCCTCTCATCCCGTCCGAATATAGGATATGCTGCCATTGTACCTCTTTCCGGGGGTCAAACACAGGTGCGCTTGCCGCTTACGCCTTACCACCAAGAGTCTGTCCCGGAAGGGGTTGTTTTCTACGAGCCGCGACCGTTAGGGAGCGTTTTTCGTAGCGTATCGCCCACGCTAACTGAAGGTCTACCAGCCGCGACCGTTTGGGAGCCTTTTTCGTAGCGTATAGCCCACGCGACCTGAAGGTCTAAGAGCCGGGAGCGATAGG
>JBBQPD010000367.1:0-6332 GCA_038331535.1 Gemmatales bacterium
GGTCGCGGCTCGTTTCCAGGCTGCCTTGACGGCCGGACACGGCCCGGCTTATTATCCTTCCTCCACCGGCGGCAATGGAATTGCCCCGATATCTCGTCAAGGAGGAATCCACCGTGATTCGCTTCCGCTGTGCCTTCGCGCCGATCCTGTTCGCCCTCTTGTGGGCCGCAAGCCCGAATCCCGCGCGTGCCGACTTCATCGTCGTCCCTGGCACCGCCGATCCGTGGTTGGCTGGCATGCCAACCGGCGCAACGGCCGGCCCAATCGGCGAGACGGCCGGCACCACGCTGAATCCGCTCCAGTCGCCCGTCCTCGCCGCGGGAACCGGCACGCTGCTGCCCCTCACGGCCGGCAGCGCCCTGACGTTTCAAGTGAGCGGTGGACCAGTCGGTTACGGGTCGGGAATCGCCCGCGAGAGCGGCCCCAACGGCATGCTCTACCTCGGCTTCCTGAACGTCCAGCACATCGCCGGGGCGACGAACGGCATCGGCAACTATCGCGGCCCGATCAATGCCCTGCTCGGCGTCTTTCTCGACAACACCTCACCGAGCCTCTCTGCCGCCCCCGCTACGCTCGATTTCAGCGCGCCGGGCGCGACCGGCTTTTCCACGCTGTCGCCGGCACTGAAACAGGTGTTCTTCATCGGCGACGGCCTCGATAGCCTGGCCAATCTGCGGACGATCATCGTCCCGCAAAACGCCACGCGCCTTTTCCTCGGCGTCGCCGACGGCACGGAGTGGGCCAACAATCACGGCAGCTTCGACGTCGCCATCGGCAATAGCTCCGGCGTCGCCAGCCTTCCGGAGCCGGCCTCGCTCGTGCTGTTCGCGGTGGGCGGTCTCACGGCCCTCGGCTACGGCGCTCGCCGTCGGCGTCCGGTCTGAGAGTCTAGGTTCAACGAGCCGCGACCGTCAGGGAGCGTTGGCGCGACGCTGCGAAAACCGCTCCCTGACGGTCGCGGCTCGTAAAACCGACTCCGAGCGGAGCAGGCGAAGTTCTGGACGGGACGACGGTCGCGCCGATAGAATGCGCCGGCCAGCCCCGCCCACGGACTTCGCCTCTTCCGGAGTTTCCGCCATGCCCCTCGTGCGCTGCTCCAACTGTGAGAAGACCCTGAGGGTACCCGACCATCTCGCCCGCGCCACCGTGCGCTGTTCCAGCTGCGGGAACAAGATGGCACTTGGCGGGGGCAAGGCCGAGGCCATCGACAGTAGTCGCGACGAGCGTGCGCCCCTCCCGCGGTCGATCAATATGGACTCGCGACCTACGCGCGCCGACCGTCCTGACGATCCCAATGAGGCCCGAGGACCGGTCCGCATTGTCGTGACGGCGGACGACGACCGCGACGACGACCGGCCCCCGCAAGAAGAAGGGAATGCGTCCCGGCCTGCTGCCGCTCCTGATCGTCGGCCCGCTCGGATTGATCCTGCTGATTCTGACGTTCTTTTCCAAAGACGCCGGTGAGTGGGCGATCGCGCTCGGCACCATTTCCACGCTCGTGGGGGGGGCGTTCATTCTTCGCATCTTCCACAAGAAAGGCATCAAGAATACCGACGAAGGGGTTCCCTGGTACCTTCGCGGCGGCGTGTCAATGGTCCTGGCCCAGATTTACTACGCGAAGCAATATCCACGCGCTCTGAGCTGCTGGGTTGCCGTGGAATTATTTGGGTTCTTTCTTATGCTCACTGCCGCTGTGATCCTTGGTCTCGTCAAGCCGCCGTCTACTCCACTTTGGAAATCCCGGACCCAGCCGTCTATACCGGAGCTGATGGACAATTCCATCCCGGTCGGGCCGGTGGCCAAGGTCACTGGCGTCGCGGAGATCGACGACGCACTGGCCTGCCTGGCCAGCCCGAAAGCAATGAACCGGGGTTTGGAGAAACTGGTTCGGCTCACCCCCGACGATTACAGCGACGAGCAAGGCGCGCAGGTCGCCCGGCGGCTGGCCCGGTTGGTGAAGCCAGATGATCCTTTCGGGAACGCCCTGCTCATCAAGGCGCTGGGGCTGTGGGCGACCTTCGACGAACTGCCGGTCCTCATTCAGGTCCTGGATGGAACCAACCACGGGATGCGCGCGGAGGCACTTCGGCATATTGCCAAATTCAAGGACGAGACGGCGCTGCCGGCGGTGGCGCGTTGCTTAGAGAACGGGCTGCTGCGCGATCAAGCGGGGGAAGTCCTCCTGCAACTGGGCCGCACCATGCCGTGGCGAGTGGAGAAGGTCGTGCTGCCGATCCTGACCAACTCGGACAATTTCGTACGCAAGGACGCGATCGATCTCCTCAAGGAAATCGGCACGGAACGGTGTATCCCCGCCCTGCAAGCGCTGGTGGACAACAAGAATCCTTTCATTCAGCACAACGCAAAAGAGGCGCTGGCGGCGGTGCAGGCGCGGGTCAGGAAATAAGGCGCAACGGGGTAGACACGAGTCAATTGCGGCACGTAGAGGGAATTGTCGATTCTCTTGGAGGCAACGCGATTCGTCTCAGGTGGGATTTTCCCACTTGACCTCTTCCCACCATTGTGTAGGATTATCTTGGAAGGGAGGGACAGACATGACAACAAAGGTTGCGGACGGGAAGGGGCGAATCGCGCTCGGTAGCCGATTCGCTAATCATATGTTCCTCATTGATGACACGGACCCGAGCCGCATTATTATCACACCCGCAGTCGCGATCCCGGCTCATGAGGCGTGGCTCTATCAGAATGAGAAAGCGTTGAGCCTTGTTCGAAAGGGTTTAGCGGCAGCAAAAGAAGGTCGGTTCAGCACGACCCCGCCGGATTTAATCGCCGATGCCGCTCTGGCTGCTGAGATGAAAGATGAATAATAATTTGATTCTGGTGAGCGGCGCCGCAGGTTCCATTTGTCGGAACCTGCGGTCTTCTCGTTGTATACGGAGGTCGCATGTTTTCTATACAATGGTCCGAACCTGCCAACATTACCTATGACGAATTGAGGAGAAAAGCCGAAGACTCACTTCGAGCACGTCAGGCAAAAGGAAAGAAGAAATCGAGCAGATCCGAAGGACTGTTCAAACAGATCCAAAAAACAATCGAGTTACTCAGCAACGATCCAAAGCACCCAAGTTTGCAAACACACGAATACGACTCGATCGAACATCCTTACGATAAAAAACAGAAGGTTTTTGAGGCTTACGTTCAGAACAATACCCCAGGAGCCTATCGCGTCTTTTGGTGTTACGGTAGGGAAAAAGGCGCGATCACGATTATCGCTATTACGCCGCACCCGTAGCGCAGGAACGAGTTCGAGGAGTCGAGTCTCCCAGGCTTTGTCTGCGCCACAAAGATCCGACTCTTCGATTCGTATGCCAGGACCGTGAAAGTGGTCCTGGCTTTTTTCTGCGCTTTCGCGCAGAGACGGCACAGGGGTGACGCTATCATTTCCCGCCTCGCGCCGCTACTGTAGAAGGGGTGGCCCGAGGTACTCCGTCATGCGCTGGCGCATCCGCTATCAACTGCTGGTGCCGTGTCTGCTGCTGCTCGTCGGCGTCGTCGGCGTCAGTATCTGGATGGCGCTGGACACCGTCGATCGCGCCCGCCGCCAGATCGAGACGCGCGTCCGCAACGTCGCCCACAACCTCGGCGAGGCGACGAATTACCCCCTCGCCAAGAACGTGCTCGTGCAGATGAAACGTCTGTCCGGCGCCGACTATCTGCTGGTGCCGCCGGTGGGGACGCCGGAATCGACGCTGGCGGCGCTGCCGGAAGACCCGCCGCCCGCCGAGGTCGTCGAGGACGACTGGCAAAAACTGCGGCTCGGCCCGCCCGTGCGCGCCGGCGGCGAGACGTACCTGTGCAGCGGCATTCGCCTCACCCGGCCGCCGCGCACCGGCGAGACGCTGTACATCCTCTATCCCGAAACGCTGTGGCGCGACGCCCTCTGGGACGCGCTCAAGCCGGTGCTTGTCCTCGGCGGCTCGTTCGGTTTGGCGTCGATGGCGCTGGCGATCGGCCTGGGTCAGCGGCTAAGCCGGCGCGTCCGCGAGCTGGAGCGGCGGACGCGCCTGATCGCGGCCGGCGACTTCAGCCCGATGCCGCTGCCGGCGCCCGACGACGAGATTCGCGACCTGGCCCGCTCCGTCAACGACATGGCCGAGCGCCTGGCTCGCTTCCACGAGACGACGCGGCGGACGGAGCGCTTACGGCTGCTAGGCCAGGTCAGCGGCGGCCTGGCCCACCAACTGCGCAACGGTCTCACCGGCGCCCGCCTCGCCGTGCAGGTGTACGTGCATGAGAACGCCGGCGCCGCCGACACGTCGGCTCTCGACGTCGCACTGCGTCAATTGACCTTGCTGGAAACGAACCTGAAGCGCTTCCTGGACCTCGGCCGCGGCGGCGAGCTGCGCCTCGCCGACTGTTCCTTGACGGGACTGGTCCACGAGGCGGTGGAGCTGGTGCGGCCGCGCTGCCGGCACGCCGGCATCGACCTGCGCTGGCAGCCGCCGGACGACGCCTGCACCCTTTCGGGCGACGCGGGGCAACTGGGCCAGTTGATCCTGAACCTCGTCGGCAACGCCATCGAGGCGGCGGGACCGGGCGGCCAGGTCGATGTTTGCTTGAGGAATGCGGAGGTCGAAACAGGGAACGAGAAATCGTCGGCTCCATTCCCCGTTCTGGAAGTGTGGGACACCGGTCCGGGTCCGCCGCCGGAGATCGCCGAGCGGCTGTTCGAGCCGTTCGTCACCGGCAAATCGGAGGGCGTCGGTCTCGGCCTCGCCGTGTCGCGCCAGATCGCCGAGGCGCACGGCGGGCGCATCACCTGGCGGCGCGCGGCGGGACGCACCTGTTTTTGTGTGGAGTTGTTTGCCGCTGGCGGCTTAGCGGCAGCCTCCCGCCCAACCGCAAACGGCAAGACGAAGGACCACCATGAAACACATCCTGATCGTCGATGACGAGGAAGCGGTGTGCTGGGCGCTGCGGCGGGCGCTGACGCGCGAGGGCCACGACGTCGCCGTGGCGGCGTCGGCGGAGCAGGGGTTGGCCCTCGCCGCCGAGCGTCGGCCCGACGCCGTCGTCCTCGACGTGCGCCTGCCGGGCATGGACGGTCTGACGGCGCTGGCCCGGCTGCGCACGTCGGCCCCTGACGTGCCGGTCCTCGTCGTCACCGCGTTCGGCGACCTGCCAACGGCGGTCAAGGCTGTCGAGGGCGGCGCCTTCGACTACCTGACCAAGCCGTTCGACCTGGTCCAGGCGCTCGATGCCGTGCGCCGGGCGCTCAACCGGCCGCCGCCGGCACCGGAGGGTGGGAGCCTGCCGTCCCGGCTCGCCGCGGATGACGAGATCGTCGGCCGCAGTCCGGCGCTGCAGGCGGTCTTCAAGCGCATCGCCCTTGTCGCCCCGCGCGATGCCAGCGTGCTGGTCACCGGCGAGAGCGGCACCGGCAAGGAGCTGGTCGCGCGCGCCATTCACCGATTTAGCGGCCGCCGCGACCGGCCATTCCTGCCCGTCCACATCGGCAGCCTCAACCCGAACCTCGTCGAGGGCGAGCTGTTCGGCCACACGCGCGGGGCGTTCACCGGCGCGACCCAGGCGCGCACCGGCCTCCTCGCCCTGGCCGACGGCGGCACCGTCTTCCTCGACGAAATCGCGGACATCCCCCTGCCGGTGCAGGTCAAACTGCTACGTGTGCTGGAGCAGAACGAAGTGCTGCCGGTCGGCGCCGGCCAGCCGCAGCCGCTCGACATTCGCATTCTCGGGGCGACGCATCAGGACCTGTCGCGCTGCGTCGCCGAGGGCCGGTTTCGGCACGATCTGTTCTTTCGGCTGAACGTCTTCGAGGTCCATCTACCGCCGCTGCGCGAGAGACTGGAAGACATCGAGCCGCTGGCCGACCACTTCATGCGCCGGTTCGCGCCGTCGTCGCTGCCGCTGTCCGACGCGACGCTGCAATTCCTGAAAGGAATGCCGTGGTTCGGCAACGTGCGCGAGTTTCGCAACGCCCTGGAGCACGCCGCCATCGTGGCCCGCGGCGGCCCGATGTTGCCGGAACACTTCCCGTCGCTCACAGGCGGCCCCGGTGGCTTATCGCCGGCGGATCGGCTGGCCTCTGCGGTGCGCGACTGGCTGGCCGAGCGCGTCCGCGCCGCCGGCAAGGAGGCGCCGGCCGACCTGTACGCCGAAATGTTGAAGGCCGTCGAGCCGTCGCTGCTGGACGAGGTGATGAAGCGCCTGAACGGCAACCGCTGGGTGGCGGCACAATGGTTGGGGTTGAATCGGGCGACGGTGCGCAAGAAGCTGACGCTGTATGGCCTGCACCAGCACGCGGCGGCGGAAGAGGAAGGGGAAAACGACGAAGCCATATAGGCCCTTAC
>JBBQPD010000368.1:0-6325 GCA_038331535.1 Gemmatales bacterium
CAGTAAGCGGGCCTGAGGAGTTTAGCCCCGCTTACTGCGTGCGCGGCTCCTTCAATTGAAACGCAACGGGCCGCGGACGATCCTCGTCCGCGGCCCGTTTGTGTTACGATCTCGTCGCGCTCACGGCGCCCCCGGCAACAACGGGTTGTTAATCGTCGGCGCCGTCGGCTCACGGTTGCTCGGCGGTGCGAACACCGGCGCCACCGTGACGCGCAGCGAACGCCGGTCGGCCGCGAGAACCGCCTGGGCCGTCAGGTCCATGCTGTCCTTCACGTGCGACGACACCTTCGTCTGATAGAGCACACGGTCGTCCTTGTGGTTGTCGGACCGAGCCGACCGGTCCATCGGCGTACCGCCCACGCACGCGCCGCGATTACTGGCACGCTCGATGGACGTGTACTCCGGACTGGACAGGTTGCGCAGCTCGTAGAGGATTCGGTCGGAGCTGGTCTCGACCAGGCTCTCCTCCACCTGTTGCTGAGCCGACGGCGGCGGGACATAAGCCGCCTCCGTGCGCCGGCCGTTGTCCAGACGGAACTTCGTCGGCTTGGCGTCGTTCAGAGCGACGGTCACCAGGCGCTCGGTCTCGTCCTTGGTGCCCTGGTTCTGAATGATCCGCAGCTGGGCCTTGTCGCCGATCGGCTTGCCCCAGACGCGATGGACGTCGATCTGATATTCACCGGAGAACGCCTGGGCGGCGAGGTACGTCTCCGTCTTCTCCAGGCCGGTGCGGTCGGTGATGTTGCCGCCGACCAGGACGCCGCCGCCGATCGACTGACGGTTGAGCGCCCAGCAGACGCTGCCGGATGGTTCCGTCACCTTCATGTCCAGCTCGGCATCGCCCTGGTACACGAGCTTGATGACCAGGTCGCGCCGGCGCTGTCCTTCCACCGCCTCGGTGAGACGGCGAGCCGCGTCCTTACCTTCCGGCTTGGACTCCAGCTTCTTCACCAACAGCTCGACCTTCTGGGCGGCACGCGACTGAATCTCGCGATTGTTCATCGGCCAATCCTGCTTGAGCAGGTTGCCTGCGGCCCACTCCATGCCCTTGGCGTCTTCCGCCAATTCGGCGTACTGGAGCGCCTCGGTAAACGGCGTGGCCAGACTCGGTTGCAGCGCCGAAGCCTGGCGGCAGAACGCGACGGCCCGGTCGTAGTGCTTCTGGTCGGCCATCGCCTGGGAAGCTCGCAACAGGCCGGTGGCGTCGCCGGGCCGCAGGTCGGCCGCCGACACCTCGGCGCGTTCGATCTCCTCGGGGCTGCCGCCGCTCTCACGCAGGGCCACGGCCAGCGCCTCGTAGACCCACGGCTCGACGACGATGCCTTGCCGCAGGTTTGCCTTCAGGAACTCGGCGGCGTGGTCCCAGTGCAGATTCAGCGCCAGGTAGTCGGCACAGGCGATAATCAGGCCCGGCTCGTCCACACCCTTGGACAGCGCTTCCTGCCAGACGGACTTCGGGTCTTGCGGCTTGATACGCGGATCGCGTTTGGCGCGTTCGATCGCCCCCTTGCCGTCTCCGGCCGCGGACGAAATGAGCGGCGGCTGAGCCCGGCTATGAATTCGCGACGAGGCCTTGACGACCAGGGCGTTTGACGGCGGATAATACCCGAGTTGATTCTTCTCTTCCGCGAGCGGATCCTCGGGGGTCGCCAACGGGTTGGTTGGCATGCCCGTGAGTGGGTCGAATTGGGGACTCCAATCGTTCGGCTTGCCCACCACCTGGGTAATCAGCGTGATGAGCAACTGCTGCTGCCCGTTGTTCTGCAAGCCGAGCTGCCCGGCCTGGCCGACCTGGCCGAGATTGCCGAGCTGTCCTTGCTGGCCGAGTTGACCTTGCCCGCCGAGCTGGCCGAGCTGACCACCGATTTGACCGAGCTGACCGCCGAGGGCACCGAGCTGACCACCGATTTGACCGAGCTGACCGCCGAGGGCACCGAGCTGACCGCCGAGGGCACCGAGCTGACCGCCGAGGGCACCGAGTTGGCCGCCGAGGGCACCGAGCTGGCCGCCGAGGGCACCGAGCTGGCCGCCGAGGGCGCCGAGCTGGCCGCCGAGGGCACCGAGCTGGCCGCCGAGTTGACCGCCTACTAGCCCAAGTTGACCGAGTCCGCCAATCTGACCGATGGCGCCCGCGACACCGAGAATACCCGACTGGTTCAGCTGGCCCTGCTGGGCGAACTGGCCGGGCGTGGCAATCGGGATGACGAGGTCGGCGACCGGGTAGACGCGAATGGTCTTCTCCGCCGCCGCGAAGTAGCCCGTCGTGATCTCGATCGTATCGCGGCGGATGAGGTAGGTCGCTCCGGAATAGTTCGGCAGCCGCGCCAGGATCTTCTTCAACATCGTGGACAGCGTGCCGGTAAACGCCGGAATGGTCCCCCCCTGCTCGATGATGGGAAACTTCAAAACTTCCTTAAGGTCGTCCTTTGCGCTCTTGAACGCCTTTTCATTCACGTCGATGCTCACGTCGTTGGAACGCATGATCTGCTCGAGGGCTTCGCCCAGGGTGATCTTGGGGTCGTCCAATTCCTTGAACTTCCGGACCTCGTTCAGTTTGGATTGCAGTTCCAGTGCCTTCTTGGGCATTTCGGGGCCGAAGCCCATCGAAGAATAGCGGCCGATGCGGTACTTGGAGAAGTCCGACCAGTTGTCGAACGCGCCGCGCGTCATGCGCCGCAACTTGGCGGCACTGGGGAACTCGACCGGCGGCTCGTCGGGGAACGGCACTGCCGAGCGCTCGACTTCCAGCAGCGTCGCCAACCAGCGATCCTCGCGCAGCCGCACCAGGTCGCGCAGCTCCTTGAGGTGGTAGCTCGCCAGCGAAACGCGCTCCGACGAGACAACCGACTGCGGCACCGGCTGTCCCTGGCGGATCAGGTCTTCGCGCAGCGCCACCGCCTGAAGATACGCCTGTTGGGCGCGGCCCTCGTCCATCAACTTGTGGAACGTCGTCAGCCGGTCGCGGATGACGGCGTCATGGCCCTCGTTCTGTCGTTCGCGCCGCAGTTTCTCCAGGGCGAACGCTTCCAGAGCCAGCCGTTCCGCCTGATTGCGGGCCACGACGGCGCCGTCGCGGGCCACCTGCTGCAACGAGCGCTCGATACGGTCGCCCAGCGCCACGCGCGCCGCTTCGCTCAGGTCGGGATTGGTGCGCACGCCGTCCAGGTTGCGCTTGAGGAGTATCTGCGCTTCATTGGGCTGCGTCCGCACGAGCCGCAGCGCCTCGGCGATGGCGTCGTCCACCAGCCGCCGCTGCTGCTGGTCGGCGATCGCCCGCCGCTGCTGCGCTTCTTTCAACACGTCGCCGGGGCCGTCCGCCTTGCCGAGCGGATCGATCGCCGCCTTGTCGGCGCCGCGTTCAACGGGCGCCACCTTGCCGTCCTGGAAGCGGACCAGCAAATCCTTGGCGTTTGGCTCGAACTCCTGGCGCAGCTGCTCGCGGTTGATCTTGCCGTCGCGCATCCGCTGTACCAGGTCGATGCCGATCTTCGCCTCCTTGCAGTTGGGGTCCAGCGCCTCGGCCTCCTTGAACAGCCGCCAGGCCGGATCGAACTTGTCCTGGTCCAGCGCCCAGGCCGCCTTGGCGAGCAGGTCGGCGCGAGCGTTCTGATTCTGATCGGAGGCGAAAGCGAGGGCGCGGTCGGCCTGCATCAATGCCGGTCGGTCCTTGCGGGCCACCCATTGCTTGTACATGCTGGCCAGGAAGAAGTTCTCGACCTCCGCCTTCGGCAGCGGATGGCCGGCCTTGACGGTTACTTTCTTGCCGGAGACCGTACCCGTGATGGAGTATTCGAAGCGGGCGGCCGGCTTGACGAGCTTGCACAGCAACAGCGTCGGGCTATCGCTGCGCAGCGGCGGCAGTTTCGTCGGCATCATCTCGACGATGCTCTCCGGCAGCTGCAATTTAGCCTGGACGGGATAGAGCACGGGAGCGTCAAAGGCCGTCAGCAAGCCGCCGACCGTCTCATCAACCTTGGTCTCATTGCGGAGGCGGACAACCTTGCCGCCGGTGGAGTTGACGAAGCCGTGAATCGTGACGGGATCGGGGCGCGAGCCGAGAGGCACGGCGTAAAAGGCGACCTGGCGCTCGACCAGCTCATCGGTCAGCTTGGCCCGCTCGTCGGCGTCAAGGGGACCGGCGAGGCTCTTGCCGTCGCCCAGGAAGAGGAGGACGCGCTGGCGGCCGTCATCGTCGAAAGCCTTGACGGCCTCGCCGAACGCCTGCTTGAGGTTGGCGGCGCCCATCGGCACTTCGTTGGCCAGTTCCTTGAAGGCGTCGGCCAATTCGCCAGGCGCCTGGAAATTCTTGGTCAGCTTCTTGGTGCGCGTATTCACCGTCCAGATGGCGACGCGATCTTCCTTGCCGAGCTTGCCGGTCAGCGTGCGCGCGATCTGAATCGCGGAGGCGAGCGGCCCCTGGGCTTTGCTGGCGGAGGTGTCGACGAGAAGGAGAATATCGCGCGGCCGGGCGGCGGCGGCTTCGAGGGCCGGCTTGATCTGCAAGGCGGCGAGGGTGTCGCCCTCGACCGTCTTGTAGACGAGCAGCGGTTGATCGCCGAAGCGGTTCAGGTCGAACTCCGCGGCGAATTCACGGTCGATCTTATCCGCCGGCTTGTCGCCCTTGGCGCGCCAGTCGGCGAGTTCCTTATCCTTGTCCCGTTTGGGGTCGCCCCAGACGTGTGTGCAGGTGACAAAGGCGGCGAGGGACACAACGGCCCCCACGGCTAGCACCCGGCGAACTTCGATCATTGTCCAAACCCCCTGACGATGGGTTACAGAGGAGCCTTGCCTCGGAGCGCGCGATACGCCGCGTCATTACTTAGGATTCTAAAACGGGGGCGACTTGCGCTGCCAGGGAAAAAATCCCTATCTTACGCCGCTTCGTCGAAACGACGGCCGCGCCCCCCGTAGAGACGGCGTACCCGGCATATCCCGCGCAGGAGTTCGATGCCGCAAGCGGCAAACTACCACATGCTCATGATAGTTGACAAACTCGGCCCGGTATAGAGAATTCCCCTATCACCAGAACACCGGACGAGCGCCGGCGTTGGAGATTCTCCCGTGATTGGCCCTCTCCGCTTCACTCCGCACCTGCGTCCGCTCGTCTGGGGCGGGCGTCTTTTGGCGTCACTACGGAAAGAATTGCCGACCGCGGACGCCTACGGCGAGTCGTGGGAAGTCAGCGACCACGCCAGCCATCGCAGCGTTGTCGCGGACGGTCCGTTGCAGGGACAATCGCTGCGCGACCTGATGGAACGCTCCTCAGCCGACCTGTTCGGCCGCACGAACAGTCCGGCCGTCTTTCCCTGGTTGATCAAGTTCCTCGACGCCCGCGACTGGCTCTCAGTCCAGGTCCACCCCGACGACGAGAAGGCGCGCCGGCTCTGGCCCGGCGAGGGCGGCAAGACGGAAGCGTGGTTCGTGCTCGACGCCGCGCCCGACAGCCGCATCTATGCCGGCCTGCTGCCGGGAGTGGACGAAGCCCGGCTGCGCGCGGCGCTGGCCGCGGGGACCGTGGCCGATTGTCTGCACCAGTTCCAACCGCGTCCCGGCGACTGCCTGTTCCTGCGTGCCGGCACGGTCCACGCGGTCGGCGGCGGCGTGCTCATGGCCGAGATTCAGCAGACCAGCGACGCGACCTTTCGCCTGTTCGACTGGAACCGCCGCGACGCGCAGGGCCGGTCGCGCGAACTGCACGTCGAGCAATCGATCGCCTGCATCGACTGGCAGGCCGGTCCGGTGATCCCCGTGCGCGCGGAAAACTATCCGGCCGACGGAGTCAACTCATCTCCGCCCATCCACCAGCGCCTGGCGGAGTGCCACTACTTCGCTCTCGACTATGTCCGGCAGACCAGTTCCTTCAAGGTCGGCGGCGCCGGACGTTTGCAGGCGCTCGTCGTTCTGCATGGCCGCGGCGCACTGGACTCCGGTAGCGGACTCATGCCTCTCGAACGCGGCGCTACGGTCGTCCTCCCAGCCACGCTGTCGGCGACGACGTGTCATTCGGACGGATCGCTGGGACTCCTCGTCGCGACGCTCCCGCAACAAAACGGCGCCTCGTAGCATCGGCCTCCCAGGCGCGGGTCTGGCGTCCGCGGTGCCGGCGCTTTATCATGGTGTCATGGTCCGCGACGAACCGTTCTGGACGCAACCCGTGGGGAACTCGACCATGCGAGCACTGCTGCTACTTGCGGCCCTGGTGGGTGTGGTGCTGGCGGCGGACGAACCGCCGGCCGCCGATGACATGAAAACCTTTCAAGGAGTCTGGACCCTGACGGCCCTCGAAGTGAACGGCAAGCCGATCGGCGACTCGGTTCGCGGCGTG